>NZ_CAIUXT010000242.1 GCF_903903185.1 uncultured Rhodoblastus sp. | reverse complement strand
GGGACATTCCGATCCAGCTGCTCGACGCGAGCGACGACGACGCCGATCCGGGACCACGCCTCAACTGGGCCCGCCTTTTTCGTCCGCGCTGGGTCGGGCTCGCGGCGGCTGTCGTCGCCGTCGCCGCCGCCAGCGGCATCGGCGAAGTGCTGAGCCTGTGGCTGCGCCTGCCCAATCTGTCGATGATCTATCTGCTGGCGGTGCTGGCCTGCGCCGCGCGGTTCGGGCTGCAATCGGCCATCGCCGCCTCCTTCCTCTCGTTCGGCGCCTATAATTTCTTCTTCATCCCGCCGCTTTTCACTTTCACGGTCGCCGAGCCTCAGGAATGGCTGTCGCTATTGGCGTTTCTCGTCGTCGCGATCCTGACCGGCTCGCTCGCCGCCCGGGTTCGCGACCAGGCCGAGGCGGTGCGCCAGCGCGCCGACGCCGCCGAACTGCTTTACGATTTCTCGCGCAAAATCTCGGGCGCGGCCAAGCTCGACGACGCGCTGTGGGCGGCGGCGGCGCAATTGCAGAAGGCGCAGGGCGGCCATGTCGTCCTGCTGTTGCCAGAGGAAGGCGAATTGCGGCTGGCCTCGGTCTGGCCGCCGATGGAGGAGCTTTCCGCCGGCGAGATGAGCGCCGCGCGCTGGGCCTTTTCCAAGCGCGAGCCCGCGGGCTGGCGCACCGACACCCTGCCCAACCTGAGCTTCCAGTTCCGTCCGCTGACGACGCCGCGCGGCGTCGTCGGCGTCTGCGGTTTCCAGCCGAAGTCGGCGCTCGATCCGATCTCGTCGGAGGACGAGCGCGCCCTGACCGCGATGATCGAGCAGACCGCCATCGCCATCGACCGTTCGCTGCTGGTCGGCGAGGCGGTGCGCAGCGCCGCGCTCGAAGAGAACGAGAAGCTGCGCACCACGTTGCTTTCGTCGCTGTCGCATGACCTGCGCACGCCGCTGTCGTCGATTACCGGCGCCGTCACCACCCTGCGCCAGCTCGGCGACCGGATGCCGCCGGCCGCGCGCAACGATCTCCTCGCTTCGATCGAGGAGGAGGCGGGGCGGCTGTCGCGTTTCGTCGCCAATCTACTCGACATGTCGCGGCTGGAATCGGGAGCGGTCAAAGTGCGGCGCGACTTTCTCGATGTCGCCGAAGTCATCCGCACAGCGGTGGAGCGATGCAAAAAAGTCTTTCCCGACATGCGCATCGAGACCAGCCTCGCGCCCAAACTGCCTTTCATTCGAGGCGATTCCGGATTGCTCGAACAAGTCTTGTTCAACCTGCTCGACAACGCCCATAAATATGGCGGCGAAACCGGAGCCGTGGTTCATGCGCGACAACAGGGGCCGGACGTGATGATCTCGGTGACCGACGAGGGGCCGGGGATCAAGCCGGCCGATCTCCAAAGGATTTTCGAGAAATTCTATCGCGGCGGCCGCGCCGACGGGCGCAAGGCCGGCACCGGCCTCGGCCTGTCGATTTGCAAGGGGCTGGTCGAGGCGATGGGCGGAAAGATCGAGGCGCAGAGCCCGGCGGTGCGTCGGCGCGGCGCGCGGCTGTTGCTGCGTTTTCCGGCGGTGGAAGTGGAAAAGGAGCGCAACCCGTGAAGACCCGCGTGCTGGTCGTCGATGACGAGGCGCCGATCCAGCGCTTTCTGCGGCCCGCGCTGCTGGCCTCGGGCTATGACGTGCTCAGCGCCGAGACGGGGGCCGAGGCCCTGCGTCTGATCGCCACCGCCGCGCCCGACGTCATCGTGCTCGACCTCGGCCTGCCGGACATGGACGGCAAGGACGTGCTGCGCGAGGCGCGAAAATTCTGCGCCAGCCCGGTGATCGTGCTGTCGGCGCGCGACCGCGAGGCGGAAAAGATCGCCGCGCTCGACCTCGGCGCCGACGATTATGTCGAAAAGCCCTTCGCCATCGGCGAATTTCTCGCCCGGCTGCGCACCGCCCTGCGCCATGCCGCGCCGGACCGCGCCGCCGCGCCGCGCTACGAGGCCGAAGGGTTGCTGGTCGATCTGGAGCGCCGGCGCGTCGTCAAGGACGGCCAGACGCTCAAACTGACGCCGAAGGAATTCGATCTTCTGACGGTGCTCGTGCGCCATGCCGGACGGGTCGTCACCCATCGCCAGATCCTCGCCGCCGTCTGGGGCCCGGCCCATGCCGACGACACCCAATATTTGCGCGTTTTTGTCGGGCAACTGCGCGGAAAGATCGAAGCCAATCCTGAGACGCCGCGCCTGATTGTGACCGAACCCGGCATAGGCTATCGTCTGTGGACGCCAGATGACGGGGTTTGAGCAGGATGGGCAAGCAGAGCCTTTTCCGATCCGACAGCATCGGATCGGAGATCTAGTTTGCTGTTTTTAAGCGTTTTCTTCACGCGAACTGGTATTCGCTTCGCTGCAAAACGCTCTGGCGCACGACGTTTTATCGATTGTCCAGCTTGCCAATCCCTTGCGGCGTCCAGCATCATTGGAACGCGGCTTGACCTGGATCGTGGCGGGAACGATCCTGAGGCTCTATTCGAAAGCAAATCCGGCACGGCAACAGATGAGTCCGCAAATGGCGTCACTCGAATCGGCTCTCATTCCCATCCTGGCGAAATATCGCGGCGATCCGACCGCGCTGTTGCAGATTTTGCGCGAAGCCCAGGAGGCGCTCGACTGGATTTCGCCAGAGACAGAAATTCTCGTAGCCTCGGCGCTGCAAATCCCATTGACGCAGGTCAAGAGCGTGACCCAGTTCTACGCCCATCTCTACGACCATAACCGCGGCAAATACCGTATTCTGTTTTCCGACAATATCACCGACCGCATGGCCGGGAGCGTCGCCCTGTTCGAGCGGATGCAGGCCCATTTCGGCGTTGAGCCGGGCCAAACCTCCGCGGACGGCCTGGTGAGCATTGACCTCACGCCGTGCACGGGCCTTTGCGACCACGGCGCGGCCATGCTTGTCAATTCCATCGCCATCGGGCGGCTGGACGCCGAGCGGATCGACGAGATCGCGGCGCTCGTCAAGGCGCGCAAACCGCTCGCCAAATGGCCGGCGGAACTATTCGCCATCGACGACAACATCCACCGCGAGGTGACGCTGACTGGCATTCCCTATGTTCCGGGCAGCGGGCTCGACGCGGCGATCCGGCTTGGACGCGCCGGGATGTTCGACGAGATCAAGCGCGCGGCGCTGCGCGGGCGCGGCGGCGCGGGCTTTCCCACGGCGACCAAGATCGAGGGCGCGCGCAACGCGCCGGGCGTCCAGAAATATATCGTCTGCAACGCCGACGAGGGCGAACCGGGGACTTTCAAGGATCGCGTGCTGCTGACCAGTTTTTCGACGCGCGTCCTCGAGGGCATGGCGATCGCCGCCTATGCCGCGGGCGCGGCGAAAGGATTCATCTATCTGCGCAGCGAATATCAATATTTGCGGGCGAAGCTGCAGCGCGAAATCGAGGAAATGCGCGCGAGCGGCCGTCTGGGCGTGTCGATTCGCGGCGCGCCGGGCTTCGATTTCGACGTCGAAATCCATATGGGCGCCGGCGCCTATATCTGCGGCGAAGGCACGGCGCAGATCGAATCGCTGGAGGGCAAGCCCGGCCGCCCCCGGGTGAAGCCGCCATCCATGGTCATCAGAGGCTACAAGGGCATGCCGACCATCGTCGACAATGTCGAAACGCTCGCGCACCTGACCGAGATCGCGCTCGAAGGCGGCGCGAGTTTTGCGCGGCGCGGCACGCGAGCGTCGACGGGCACCAAATTGCTTTCTGTGTCGGGCGATTGCGAGCGCCCCGGCGTTTACGAATACGAATTCGGCGTGACGATAGGGCGTGTGCTCCATGATTGCGGCGCGGTCGCGCCAATCGCCGTGCAGGTGGGCGGCGCGTCCGGCGTCCTGATCACGCCCGACGAATTCAGCCGCAAGATCGCCTTCGAGGACGTTTCTACCGCCGGCGCCTTCATGATTTTCGGCCCGGATCGCGACATTTTCGAAGTGGCGCGCAACTTCGCCCATTTCTTCGCCCATGAGAGTTGCGGCTTCTGCACGCCCTGCCGGGTCGGAACTACGGTGCAGAAGAATTTGATGGACAAGATCGCCGAGGGCCGAGGCTCGCGTTATGAAGTCAACGATCTGATGCGGCTCACGGATTTCATGCGCCGCACGTCCCATTGCGGCCTGGGCGAATCGGCCGGCAATGCGGTGCGCGACACATGGCTGAAGTTCCGTCCGGCGTTCGAGCGGCGCCTCGTGCCTCACGACTTCGCCCCGCAAGTGGACCTCGACGCGGCGCTCGAACCCACCCGCCTCGCGACCCATCGCGACGACGCCGCCGCTCACATCCCCGCGGAGGGCTGACGTGACCGAGTTGCTTTTCAACATCGACGACTTGCCCGTGCCGTTCAAGCCCGGCCAGACCATCCTCGAAGCGGCGAAAGCGGCCGGCGTTTTCGTGCCGCACCTGTGCCACCATCCAAGGCTCAAGCCGCATGGCGGCTGCAAATTATGCACGGTCGTCGTCAACGGCCGCACCCAGAGCGCCTGCACCTACAAGGTCGCCGCTGGCCAGGAAGTCGACATCGACACGCCCGAACTCAACGCCATGCGGCGCTCGCTGGTGCAGCTCTTGTTCATCGAGGGCAACCACTTCTGTCCGACCTGCGAGAAGACGGGCGCGTGCGAATTGCAGGCGCTGGGCTACGAATACGAGATGCTGAGTCCGCATTTCGCGGAATTCTATCCCGCCGACCGCGAGGTCGACGCCTCCCATCCCGACGTCCTGATCGATCGCAATCGCTGCATCATGTGCGAACGCTGCGTCCGCGCGAGCCGGGACATCGACGGCAAGAACGTGTTCGGCATCGCCGGGCGCGGTGGCAAGGCGACGCTGGCGATCAATTCGCCGACCGGCAAACTCGCCGACAGCGATTTCGCCGTGACCGACAGCGCGGCCCATATCTGCCCCGTCGGCGCGATCCTCGTCAAACGGAACGGCTTCGCCACGCCGATCGGCGAGCGCGCCTACGACGCCCACCCGATCAGCGACTCGGTCAATGTCTGCGAGATCGCGGAGGAGGCGAAGTGAACGCAAACCCCAACGGCAAGCCGCCGCTCAAGGTCCGGCTCGCCACCACTTCGCTCGCCGGCTGTTTCGGATGCCATATGTCCTTGCTCGACATCGACGAACGGCTGTTCGAACTCGCGGGGCTGGCGGAATTCGACCGTTCGCCCTTCACCGACATCAAGCAATGCGGGCCGTGCGACATCGCCCTGATTGAGGGCGGCGTCTGCAATTCGGAAAATGTCCACGTGCTGCGGGAACTTCGCGCCAACGCCAAAATTCTGGTCGCCGTCGGCGCCTGCGCGATCAACGGCGGCGTGCCGGCCCTGCGCAACCGGCTCAAGATCGGCGACATTCTCGACAAGGTCTATCGCGACGATTCCGGCGAAGTTCATATTCCCGACGATCCCGAATTGCCGGCCAGCCTCGACAAGATCTATCCGATCAACGAGATCGTGCGCATCGACTATTTCCTTCCCGGCTGCCCGCCGTCGGGCGACGCGATCTGGAAATATCTGACCGACCTGATTCTGGGGCGCGTGCCGCGCCTCGATCATCAGCTCCTGCATTACGACTGAGGCCCTTCATGTTCGCACTGGAACAAGCCGAATCGCCGGAAAAACTGCGCCGCATCGCGATTGAACCGGTGACGCGCGTCGAAGGCCACGGCAAGGTCACGATCTTGCTCGATGAAGACAATAAAATTCATCAGGTCCGCCTGCATATTGTGGAATTTCGTGGTTTCGAGGCCTTTATCGAAGGCCGTCCCTATTGGGAAGTGCCGGTGACGGTGCAGCGCCTGTGCGGCATCTGCCCGGTGAGCCACCTGCTCGCCGCCACCAAGGCGATGGACCTGATCGCCGGTTACGGCGCGCTGACGCCGACGGCGGAAAAACTGCGGCGGCTGTTGCATTACGGTCAGATCGTGCAGTCGCATGCGCTGCATTTCTTCTACCTTTCCGCGCCCGATCTCCTGCTCGGCTTCGACAGCGAGGCCGGCAAGCGCAATATTGTCGGCATCGCCAGCGCCTTCCCCGACCTTGCGAGGCAGGGCGTTCTGACCCGCAAATTCGGACAGGAAATCATCCGCCATATATCGGGCAAGCGCATCCATGGCACGGGCGTGATTCCGGGAGGAATGAACAAGGCGCTGGTTTTGGGGGAACGCGATGCGCTGCGCGGCGACATCGACGCGGTGATCGAGTGGAGCCTTGAGGCGGTCGGCATGATCGGGCGATTGCACGAGACCGAGCCCGAGTTCTACGGCCGCTTCGGCGAGTCGCGCGCCAATATGATGGGCCTCGTCAACGAGGATGGCGATCTCGACTTTTATCACGGCGGCTTGCGCGCGCGCGACGCCGATGGCGCCGGGATTTTCGACCACGCCGACTATGCCGCCTATGGTTCGCTGCTGCAGGAAGACATCAAGCCCTGGAGCTATATGAAATTCCCGCACATCAGGACGCTCGGCGCCGAGCTTGGCTGGTATCGCGTCGGTCCGCTGGCGCGCATCCAGATCTGCGACCGGCTGACGACGCCGCTCGCGGAAGCGGAGCGGCAAAAATTCATCGCCTTCAATGGCGGCGCGCCAGCGCATGGCGCCCTGCTTTTTCACTGGGCGCGGATGATCGAAATGCTGCATGCCGCCGAACTCGCGCGGGCACTGCTCGAAGATCCCGACATTCTCGGGACGGACCTGATGGCGGACAAGGGTCCGCGCCGTGAAGAGGCGGTCGGCGTGATCGAGGCGCCGCGCGGCACTCTGTTCCATCATTACCGCGTCGGCGCCGACGATCTCGTCAGCTATTGCAATTTGATCGTCTCGACCACCAACAACAACCAGGCGATGAACGAGTCGATCCGCAAGGTGGCGACGCAATTTTTGACCGGCCATGAAATCACCGAGGGACTTTTGAACCATATCGAGGTCGCCATCCGCGCCTATGATCCCTGCCTGTCCTGCGCCACCCACGCCATCGGCCAGATGCCGCTGCAAGTGGAGTTGATCGACGCCGGCGGCGCGCTGGTGAGCCGGGGGCGCAAGGGGTTTTGATGGCTTGCCTTCTCCCCTTGCGGGAGAAGGTGGCTCGGCCGAAGGCCGAGACGGATGAGGGGGCTCAGCAGCCTCACACCATAGTAATCGCCCTGCGGCCAACCCCTCATCCGGCCCTTCGGGCCACCTTCTCCCGCAAGGGGAGAAGGGACAAGGCTTGTTCAGCCCGGATGGAATATTTTCGCCATGAAACTCGTCGTCTTCGGCTGGGGCAATATTTCGCGCGGCGACGATGGCGTCGGGCCGCTGTTGCTGGCGCGAATCGAACAGGCCGGCTGGGACGACGCCGTCCTGATCGAGGACTACCAGTTGCAACTCGAACATGCGCTCGATCTCGAAGGCGCCGACCTCGCCCTGTTCATCGACGCGGGGGCCGACACGCCGGCGCCCTTTACGTTCCGCGAGATTTTCGCCTGTGAGGGCATGACCCACACCAGCCATGCGCTGGCGCCGGAATCGGTGCTGGCGGTGTTCGTTCAGGTCACCGGCAAAGCCCCTCCGCCGGCCTTTCTGCTCGGCGTGCGCGGCGAGAATTTCGAACTTGGCGCGGGTCTGAGCCCGGAGGGCGCGGCGCGGCTCGAACTGGCGTGGAATTTCCTGCACCGCCTGCGGCAAGAGCCGAAGCCGGAAAGCTGGCGCGGCCTTGCCCAAGAAATCTGACCCTCAATGGTCCTTTTGACGCATTCACCGCAATCCGCCCGACCAAGGATACAAAAATTTAATATTCCTGTCATCCATTCGCTATCGACTCCTTATGCGGTTCGCGCGAAAACGCCGCTGCGGTCAGTTATACAAGCCGCTTCGCATCTGGTGTTACAATGGATATCGCCTTTCGTACCGTACAAGCGCCCGAAACCTTCGGCAAAACTTCTTCCTCCCATTTCATCGTCGGACAGGATGAGCGGGGAAATTGGGTGGCGATGGATTCCCGTGGCCGCGAAGGCGGTTTTTTCGCCAGCCGCGAAGCCGCGCTCAAATATGTCGCCGCCAAGACCGGCCGGCGGCGCGGTGCAGCGCGGTTTTCGGCGCATCCGCTCGCGTTGTGGAAATAGCCCGAGGTTTGCTCAACTCCTTGTTTGGCCAAGCGCCAGTGGATTGTGGCGGCCGGCGTAAAGCTTTCAGAATTCGACCGAGAACGTCAGCCGGCCCCGCTGGCGTGAAATATCGGACTGATTAACAAGCGCCAGCGCGGTCGCGGTATTGTCGGGCAGACGGTTGGCGATCTGCGCAGACCAGGCGATGGCGACAAAGGCTTTCGGCGTGACCTGCCAGTGCAGGGTCGGGCCGAGATAACTCGCGGAGCCGCTCCATTGGCGCCATCCCAAGGAATCGAAGGTCTCGTAGAGTTCGATTTCGCCGCCTAAAGCCAAAGCCGGCGTGACGCGATACGTCAGCGCGGCGGTCGCGCCGAACAGCGCGTATTGGCTGACGCCATCGCCGGCGACACTTTCGACCTCGGGCGAAAAGATCAGGTTGACGGCGCCATAAAGCTTGTTCTCGATCAGCTCCGCATCCAGATAGACCCGGCTTGCCAACACCAAATTATTCGCATTGGCGCCGATGACCGGATCGATGCGGTCATATTCGGGCTGAAGCGAAACCGCGAGGCCAATGGGCGCATCGACGCCCCGCGCCAGCAAAATCCATTTCGGAGTGACCGAAGCCCCGGAAAAGGTGGTCTGACTGAGGTTGTTCAGCCCCGGGACATTGCCGATCTGCTGCGACACGCCATGCAGGGTCGCCTCATAGCCGAACCGGCTCGACGGCGCGGCTTCATAGGTCGCCTCCTGCTCCAGAGCCCGATAACGGCCGCCGCCGCGCTTGCCGATATAGGCGGTGGTCGTGAACTCCAGTTCGCGGCCGCCCGCCGAGCCGACATCGGTTCCTTCGGTAAAGCCGAAAATATGCTTGGTTTCGAAGGCGTCGCCCGATTCCGCTCCGCCCGACTCCCTCCCGCCTTCTTGCGCCAAGGCCTGAGACAAGCCCGCGAACAGGCCCAAAGCCGCCAGCGCGGGGAGACTTTTAGTCGCGAGGCTTCGACGATTCTCATTCAAGAAAACAGATTCCTCGCCAGCCGCGAGGGGATTTCCGGCGACGGCCCGCACAGGATAACAGAAGCCTTCGCCTGCGCCAGACCTTCACCCTCCATGGCTTCGGCATGCTTCAAAACCGCTCCATCCGGAACGGCGCCGGATCGGCGAAAGGCGTCTCGCCGACGATCAGTTCCGCCAGCAGCCGGCCGGTGATCGCCGCCAGCGTCAGGCCGTGATGCTGATGGCCGAAATTGAACCACAGCCCTTTGTGGCGCGGCGCCGGCCCAACGATCGGCAGCATGTCCGGCAGGCAGGGGCGCCGGCCCATCCAGGGCGTTTCGTCGAGCCTTTGCGCCAACGGGAACAGTTTTCGCGCCAGAACTTCGCTGGTCTCGATCTGGCCATAGTCGGGGGCTGAATCGCGCAGCGCGAATTCGGCGCCGGTGGTCATGCGGATGCCCCGGTCCATCGGCGCCAGCAGAAAGCCATTGTCGGCGTCGAGCACCGGATGGTTGAGCACGGCGCCCGGAGCCGGCGCATAATGCATGTGATAGCCGCGCTTTACCGCCATCGGGAAGTCATAGCCGAGCGGTCCGGTGATGACATCCGCCCAGGGGCCGAGGCAGACCACCGCCTCGCGCGCCAGCAACGGGCCTTGTTGCGTCTCGACGCCGTAGCCCTCGGCGGCGGGCCGGAAGGTTTTGGCCTCGCCGCGCAGAAAAATCCCGCCGCGCTGCTCGAACAGGTCTTCATAAGCCTTGGTCAGGGCCCATGGGTCGGTGATCGAGGCCGGATCGAGATAATGCACGGCGCCAAAACCGCCTCGCAGCGACGGTTCGATCTGCGTGAGAGTCTTGCCGTCGTAAAAGGCGGCTTTCAGCCCGAACGGCTCGATTTTCAGGGCGGCCTCGCGCCCGTGGGCAAAGGTCTCCTCGCTGCGGAACAATTTGATCCAGCCGGCCTTGCGCAGCAGATGCTGCGCGCCGGCTTCGGCGATCAGCTTTTCATGTTCGCTCAGGCAATTCTCGATCAGCGGCAGCACGGCCAAGGCATGGGCCTTGGCGCGTTCCGGCGCGCTCTCCCACCAGTAGCGGGCGAGCCAGGGCGCGAAGGCGGGCAGATCGGCGGGCCGGTAATGGGCCTCATTGGCGCCATTGACCGCATAGACCGCCAGCGCGCGCAGATCGCGCGGAAACAGATAGGGAAAGATCGAGGCGCGCTCGATCAGTCCGGCATTGCCGAAACTGGTCTCTTCGCCCGGCCCGCGCCGGTCGAGCAAAACCACCTGCCGGCCTTTCGAGGCGATCTGCAAGGCCGTCGCGACGCCGACAATTCCGGCTCCAAGCACCAGCACATCCGCCTTGAGCATCACGCATTCCCTCCGGCCCGGTTGGCGGGCCGCGACCATTGGCAGCATTCCCGCACTGCAACATAGGCGCCACGCGCGGCGCGCGGTGGACGCGGGCGCGCCGATCCTGTAGGAGCTGTGCTCACTTTAGCCCATGGCAGGAATACGCGCATGCGCCCGCTGAAGATCGCCCCTTCCATCCTCGCCGCCGATTTCTCGAAACTTGGCGAGGAAATCCGCGCCATTGTCGCCGCGGGCGCCGACATCATCCATGTCGACGTGATGGACGGCCATTTCGTGCCCAACATCACCATCGGCCCGGACGTGGTCAAAGCCATTCGCGGCGCTACAGACAAGCCTTTCGACGTGCATCTGATGATCTCGCCCGCCGATCCCTATCTGGAGGCCTTCGCCAAAGCCGGCGCCGATTATATCGTCGTCCACGCCGAGGCCGGGCCGCATCTGCACCGCTCGTTGCAGGCTATCCGGGGGCTCGGCAAAAAGGCCGGCGTGTCGCTCAATCCGGCGACGCCGGAAAACGTGCTCGATTATGTGCTGGACGATCTCGACCTGATCCTCGCCATGACGGTCAATCCCGGTTTCGGCGGCCAGAAGTTCATCCGGTCCTGTCTGGAAAAACTGCGACGGATCAGGGCGATGGTCGAAGATCGTGAGATCGAGATTGAAGTCGATGGCGGAGTCACGGCGGACAATGCGCTGGACATAGTGGCTGCGGGCGCCAATTGGCTGGTCGCCGGTTCCGCAGTCTTCAAGGGCGGCCCAGAGCACTACAAGAAGAACATTGACGCGATACGCTTCGCCGCGCAGTTGGCGCGGGGGGAAGTCGTTTAAGGCGTGCGGAGCGTTGCAAGCAGAGCAGTAACGCCATCTGAGGGTGCCGATGTAAAGTTTCGGGTTCGGCGGTTTGCGAAACTTCACGAACGGCGCCGGCAAGGCAGGACCGCGCGACAACCGGCCGTTCGGCTTTGGCGGGATGAAACCGCGGTTTCGGCGAGACGTCGAAGCCTCGCTTTGATCTCGGAACAGGCGGTTCGAGCGCGAAGGAAAACCGGCGAAGGGTCGGGCCAATCGTTACCGAGGCGATTTTCCGGCGGAGTCCTCCTTTTTCAACCCCCGTCGCCTTTTCCCAGCCGGCGTTCAGACGAGCGCCGGGCCTTCCCTTCTTCTGGACGCCAGCAGACGGAGCCCCAGGAGGCCCATGGCCATCATCGCCCATGTCGCCGGTTCCGGAACAGCCGGATCAACGAAGGTCACTTCGCTTGAAAAGGTCCAGGGGCCGTTTCTGAGCAAGGACACGCGAACATATTGCGCGTCGATTGCAAGGCCCGACACCGCGAGGAATGGGGTTAGGCCTGTCGAAGCAGAATTATAGAAGGGATAGTTATTGGGATCGACGCTCAACGCGCCGGCCAGGCTCCAGTTCGAGCCGTCTTTGGATGAATAAATATCCAGCGAAGGCAGGACGACGTCGGCCAGATAGTCTTGCGTCGTGTAGAAATTGACGGCTGAGATATGCGCCGGAGCAGCGAAGGAAAAATCAATATTGATGACGGGATACCCCGACCAGCCAACCCACGCGGCGCCCTGGTTCGTTTCCCAGCCGCTATTGCCAAGGATACCGTCCGTCAGCTTGGTGAAATTGGGATCGTGATAGCAAAACTCGCCACAGCTTGTCGGTTCATCGAAGGTGTAACCGAGCGGCGAAACCAGAGCGGCGTTCGCGGGAGCCCCTGCCGCAATCAGGACCGCGGCGACTGCCAGCCACGTCTGCAGACATTTCATGTACGTTGCCCTTTTTTTTGATTTCTTGCATCGCTCCGCCGAAATTGGCAACCAGATCGGCATTTTTCCGCCCAGGCTGCCACCCTCCCATATATTGAAGCAAAATAGCCGAACTCAAGGACTCTGAAAAGTTGTTTTCCAATCGTTTGGACATCAGAATCACCTGTCACAGCCTTTTCCGTTTACGCGGAATCAGAAAAATTCCCTAAATCTTTATTTAATATAAGATTTTTTTCCTAAAGCTATGCAACTCCTAGGGGGAATGCTCCAGGGAAACGAGCGCCCGGCTTTTTGGGCGATACCGCCTCGCCCGGCCGATGCCTCATGGGAGCCGGGGGCAGTCATTTGCCCCGGACGGCAATGAGGGCTTTCCTTCGTCAGCGTCCCCGTTTAGGGGGTAGCGGAACGCCAAACCGTCGCCCAGGCCGAAAACCTGTCGAACATAAAGCTGCCGCCACTTCCCTTCTCCACGAAATTCGTGCCTTTGTCTTGAGAGAAACCCGATGATCCCGCGCTATTCCCGCCCCGAAATGGTCGCCATCTGGGAGCCGCAGACCCGCTTCAAAATCTGGTTCGAGATCGAGGCCCATGCCTGCGACGCGCTTGCCGAAATCGGCGTTATTCCGAAAGCAAGCGCCAAAAACATCTGGGACAAGGCCGGCAACGTCACCTTCGACGTCGCCCGCATCGACGAGATCGAGCGAGTCACCAAACATGACGTCATCGCCTTCCTGACCCATCTCGCCGAATTCATCGGGCCGGATTCGCGGTTTGTCCATCAGGGCATGACCTCGTCGGACGTGCTCGACACCTGCCTGTCGGTGCAGATGACCCGCGCCGCCGATATTCTGATCCAGGATGTCGATGACCTGCTCGCCGCGCTGAAGCGCCGCGCCTTCGAGCACAAGCTGACCCCGACCATCGGGCGCTCGCATGGCATTCACGCAGAGCCGGTGACCTTTGGGCTCAAGCTGGCCGAGGCTTACGCGGAATTTTCGCGCTGCCGCGCCCGGATCGTCGCCGCGCGCGCGGAAATCGCCACTTGCGCCATTTCCGGCGCGGTCGGCACTTTCGCCAATATCGATCCGCGCGTCGAAGAACATGTCGCCGCCAAGATGGGCCTGAAGCCCGAGCCGGTTTCGACCCAGGTCATCCCGCGCGACCGTCACGCCATGTTTTTCGCCACGCTCGGCGTGGTCGCCTCCTGCATCGAGCGCCTCGCCATCGAAATCCGCCATTTGCAGCGCACCGAAGTGCTGGAAGCTGAGGAATTCTTTTCCGAAGGCCAGAAGGGCTCCTCCGCCATGCCGCACAAGCGCAATCCGGTGCTGACCGAAAACCTCACCGGCCTCGCCCGTCTGGTGCGCGGCATGGTGACGCCAGCTTTGGAAAATGTGGCGCTGTGGCATGAGCGCGATATTTCCCATTCCTCGGTCGAGCGGATGATCGGCCCCGACGCCACGGTGACGCTGGATTTCGCGCTGGCCCGCCTGACCAATGTCATCGACAAGCTGCTGGTCTACCCCGCCAACATGCAGAAAAATCTCGATTTGCTCGGCGGCCTTGTCCATTCGCAGCGCGTGCTGCTGGCGCTGACCCAGAAGGGCGCCTCGCGCGAGGACGCCTATGCCTATGTCCAGCGCAACGCCATGCCGGTATGGCGCGGCGAAGGCGATTTTCTCGACCTGCTCAAGAAGGACGCGGACGTCAAGAAACTATTGAGCGACGCCGAACTGGAGGAGAAATTCGACCTCGGCTATCATCTGAAACACGTCGACACGATTTTTGGCCGGGTGTTCGGCCAGGCGGGCTGAACGAAATCACTTCGCCGGCAGGGGGATTTTCCTGCGCGTGGCCGTTTCGTCCCCTTTGTCGCTTTGCATCGCCGGGGCTGATGCTATCTTCCTCGCGCATTTGGAGCGCAGGAGGCCGATATGCGTTTGAGCCGTCGTGGTTTTATTGCTGGTTTCATCGCCTGCCGGGTTTGCGCGGGCCTCGCCCGCGCCGAGGAAGCCGCCCATTGGTCCTATGAAGGCAAGGACGGGATCGCCGACTGGGGCAGGATCGACCCGACCTACAAGGCCTGCTCGATCGGCGCCCAGCAATCGCCGATCGATCTGAAACAGCCGATGCCGGCGCAAGTCGGCGGCCTCCACATCGACTGGAAGCCCGAAGCCTATAAAATTCTCAACAACGGCCATACCATCGAAGCCGTCGTGAACAACCCCGACTCCGTCAAGCTTGGCGGCGAGGTATACCAACTCAAGCAGTTCCACTTCCATCACCCGAGCGAACATGCGGTCAAAGGCGAGCGCCACGCCATGGAGATCCATTTCGTCCACGCCCATCCGAACGGCGACCTCGCCGTCATCGGCGTCTTCATCAAGCCCGGCGCCCGAAATGCCGAATTCGCGGAAATCATGGCCCTGGCCCCGGCGACCGCAGGAGAAAAAAAGTTCGGAACGCCGATCGATCCCAATCGTCTCCTGCCCAAAAAACGCATCCGCTTCCGCTATGAGGGCTCGCTGACAACCCCGCCCTGTTCGGAAGTGGTCGACTGGAACG
Organism: uncultured Rhodoblastus sp.; assembly: GCF_903903185.1. Classification (GTDB taxonomy): domain Bacteria; phylum Pseudomonadota; class Alphaproteobacteria; order Rhizobiales; family Beijerinckiaceae; genus Rhodoblastus. Next base: position 30,949 of record NZ_CAIUXT010000242.1, on the reverse strand, counting down.
TGTTCGAACAGCCCATCGAAGTCGCCGAGGCCGACATCGCCAGGTTCAAGGCGATCTTCCCGATGAACGCGAGACCGATCCAGACAACGGGACGCCGCTTCTTGCTCAAGGGCATTTAGGCGAGGCTGCTCGGCCGAGGCGCGCGATCAGAGTCCCTTGGCGAGCCGGTCGAACTGGATCAGGCGCGCCAGCATCGGCTCCAGTTCATTGAGTGGCGCCATGTTCGGCCCATCGGAAAAGGCCTCGTCGGGACGGTCGTGGGTTTCGATGAACAGGCCGGCGACGCCGACCGCCACCGCCGCGCGCGCCAGCACCGGCACGAACTCGCGCTGGCCGCCGGAAGATGTTCCCTGTCCGCCCGGTTGCTGCACGCTATGGGTGGCGTCGAAAATCACCGGGGCGCCGATCTCGCGCGCCATAATTGGCAGGCCGCGAAAATCCGTCACCAGCGTATTATAGCCGAACGAAACGCCGCGTTCGGTCACCAGCACGTTGGGATTGCCCGCCTCGACGATTTTCGTCGCGACATTCTTCATGTCCCAGGGCGCGAGAAACTGGCCTTTCTTGACATTGACCGGCTTGCCCGTCGCCGCCGCCGCCAGCAACAGATCGGTCTGGCGGCAGAGAAAGGCCGGGATCTGCAACAGATCGACCACCCCGGCGACCAGAGCGCATTGTTCCTTCTCGTGAACGTCGGTGACGACCGGCAGACCGAATTGCGCCTTGATCTCGGCGAAAATCTTGAGCGCCGCCTCAAGGCCGATGCCGCGCCGGTTCGACGCCGACGTACGGTTGGCCTTGTCGAAGGAGGATTTGAACACGATGTCCAATCCGAGCCTCGCGCCGATTTCCGCGAGCTTTTCCGCCATGAACAGCGCGTGGTCGCGGCTTTCCAGCGCGCAGGGACCGGCTATCAGCGCAAAAGGCAGGTCATTGCCGAAATGCGCCGCGCGGGCGCCGGCGCCGACAGTCACGTGCGGCGAGGCTTTGCCGGAATGGGACATTCAATCTACTCCGGGACTCTTCAGTCCTGTTCAAAGGCCACGGCGACGCCGGCGCCCTCGCCCGGGCGGGCGATCAGCCGCCCGGCCTGAATTTTCGGCTCCACGCCCTTGCGTTCCAGAAATTTTTCGGTCGCAGAGAGATCGCCGACGCGGAACACCAGACCGGCGATGCGAAAAGCCCCGCTTTCGGGCGCGGCGAAGCCATAGCGAAAGGCGAAAGCCAGCGGCGACAGCACCGCCAGCGCCGTCCCGCCCTCGAGCGCGATTTCCAGCCCGGCGGAAGTCGCCAGCATTTCGTGCTGGCCGGTCAGATGGGTCAAAGCTTCGGCATGGTCGGCCGGACTTTCCGCCACCGCGACCAGCGTTTTGAGACCCGTGACGCCGTTGGGCTGGGCCGGCGCGGTTTTATGGCGCGGCGGGGCCAGAATGACGAAACAATCGGCTCCGCCGAATGGTTCGGGACGGGCGGCGCCGCATTCCTGCGGCGACCCTGCCAGCGTCAGCATCGCCGCGCCCGAAAGCCGCCCGGCGAAATACGCCAGAAAGGCCCGCGCCTGCAAGTCTCCGACGGCGGCCGCCGCCGCATCGTCGGCCGCAAAAAACGCCAGCGCGACGCCGTCGGAGAGCGCGATCGCCTCTCCCGAACGATCCGGCGCGAAGCCGAGCCGCGCCCAAGCGTTGGCCAACTCGCTCTTGCGGGCGCCGGCAAGCGTGAGCGCCACCAATTTTCTAGGCATTTTCTGGCCCCGAACAGCAAGACAGCCCGCTTTATCGGCCAAGGCGGGCGCCGCCGCAAGAGGCGCCGCCATCGCTTCGCCCTTCACGGCGGCGGCGGCGTCATTCCGAGCACGGCGGCGAACCAGAGCACGGCCAGACCCACCGCGAGTTCGAAAGCCACGCTAACGCTTAAATTGGCGACGGGCCGCTTGGAGCCTGGCGCGGCGGCGCGCAAATTCCGCATGGCGACGAAACGATTGAAAAAAGCCAGCGCGAGCATCGAGGCTACGGCGGCGGCTTTGACCGCCAGAACCTTCCCATATTCCAAATCCGCTAATCGGGCGAAGGCAAAGCCGACGCGAAACCCCGCATTGGCGGCGCCGCTGAGCACGATCAGGACCACAGCGACCAGCGCCATGGCGGAATAGCGCGACAGGATTTCCAGCGTCGCTTCGCGCGCCTCGACCTTGTCGAGGCGGCTCTGCGCGACAAGGACCAAAAGCAGCGGCACCAGGCCGCCGACCCAGACGCCGGCCGCGAGCGCATGGACGCTGTAGACGGCGATCATCAAGGCGCCGTAAATTCCCGCGCCGCCTTCCGCCGCATGGCCGAGCCAGGCCTGGTCGATCAGCAGCAAGGCGCCGATAGCCAGCATCGCCAAAAGGAAGGCGCCATTTCGCAGCGGCGACAGGGCGATCGCCACGGCGCTCGCCAGCAAGGCCAGGCGCGCTATCGCCACCGGACCGAACTGCGTTTTTGTGAAGAACAGCCGCAGCATTTCCGGATCGGCAACGCTGGCGAACCCATCGGTCATATTCGCCAGCATCCCGGCAAGCCAGAAAAGCCCCGAAATCGCCGCCGCCGGCGCGGCGGCGCGCAATAGCCCGATGGTGGCGCGGCGCGCCCCGGCCAACCCGTCGCCCTCGGAGAAACGTCTTCCCTGGCCTGCGTAAAACCAGAACAGGGCCGAGCCGAACAGAACAAACACCGCCGCGAAATGAATCCAGCGGGCGATGAGGATCGCCTGCCCGTCCGCCGGATTTGTCGCCTCCATGCCTGTCCTCGAAATTCCGGCGGCTTCAGGGCGCTACGGTGAATTTGTAGCTTCCCGAACTGCGGTGGGTGTCGACCGACACCACATGCCAGTTCACGATATAAACGCCGGACTTGAGCGCCTGTCCGAGCCGCAACCGCAGCGCGGCAGGGTTCCCCGCGCTGGCCGCAGCCTTGGCCGAGGGCACGGCGCCGCCCCCCGCCACCAAGATTTCCGCGCCGGAAAAAGCCGGGACGATATCTTGCGTGAACACCAGTTCGATTTCGCCGGGCGAACCCGAAACGGTTGCGCCGACGGCGGGGACGGCATGATCGAGGAAGGCATGGGCCGAAGCGGAAGCCGCCGCGAAAACGCAGGCCAGAGCCGCGAGGACGAGCGTTCGGAAGTATTTCATGCGATTGTCCTCAATAACGGCCGCTGCGCGGCTGGGGCGGCCCAAACAGCGGTTTGCCGATGGAATTGGGGGCGATGTCGTCGAGGAAGAAATCCACGATCGCCGCGATGCCAACATTCCTGCCGCTGGCCGAATTGACCGGAATCTGCGCCATGACGCCAACTTCGAAATAATTGCCGATATAATAGAGCGACGGGCCGAACACGCCGGTCGTCGTGTTCGGCGAGAACAGGCTCGGGTCCGGAGGGGGAATGTTCGAGACCGGCGTGGTGAAAACCGCTTCAAAAGCCGGGATCAGCCGCCGGAACAGGTCGGGAACCTCCTGAACATGGGAATTCATGTAAAGCAGGCTGTATTGCAGCGTCGCGCCATAGGCGACGGTCCGGGGATTGAGCCCGCCGTCGCTATTTGCCGTGGCGGTGGGGATGCTGTAGTCGAACTCGCCCGTGACCGCGAAAGGACGCAGCCAGTCGACGGAGGCGTCGCCGAACCCCTTGCCGATAAACAGTTTTCCGGTGATCGTGCTGAACGGATCGGGGGCCAGCGACGCGGACTGCGGGCTGCCGGTATGCGCCCATTCATAACTCGCGGCGCCAGCGAAAATGAATTCCTGCGCGGCGTTCTGGTAGAAAACCTTTTTCAACTGGGTCTCGATATTCGACCATCCTTGGGCGTCGGGTCTTTTCTGCCAGTTATAGCCTTGCGAGCCGATCGAGAAGCCGAGATCGGCGGTGATGGTTTTCCCGTAACCCCAGCCGAGATTATAGGAAATCGGTCCCGGCGAACCGTCCGGGTTGGCGGAGGTCATCGTGGCGAAAGTGGGCAGCGCCAGTTCGTCGTTGACGCCGGGGTCGTCGATGGTGACGGTCACCGGGAACAGGCGGTCGCCGACGATGGTATGCGCCAGCGCGGGAGACGCGCCGGCGAGCACGGCGGCGGCACAGGCGCCCGCCAGGCGAATGATGGGGTGAAGAGACATGGCTGAACCTTGAAATCTGCTCGAACGGCCGGGACGATCGTCGGATCGGGACAGGCGCGAAGGAACGGGAAATGGGGAAGGCGGGGCTGCGCGGACGCCTGCAAGGCGAGCCGGAGCTAACCGCAATTTGCGCGTCGGTTCAGACGATGGAAGGCGGGCCGCGCGGGCTTGAAGCGAAATGCGGCGGCGCGCGCGGCGCGGCTTCGCCGGGCGGAATCGCCGGCTCGGCGGATTCGCGCGGCGGCGGCGCCGAAGGTTCGCCGGATGCTGCGACGGCGGCAAGGCTGGCGCCGACGATCTGGCACATGGGGCAATCGCCCGGATCGTGGCGATGGACAGGTCTTTTGCCGGAAAAATCACCTTCGTCGCCATTGAGGCAGAGGATGGTTCCGGCCAATTCCGCGCCGGGCAGGCCGGAAAACGCGGCCAGCGCCGGCTCGGCCGGGGTTTTTGCGCGCGACGGGGGCGCAAACAAGCTCAGACCCTGCAAAATCAAGACGACGACGGCGAGGCCGGCGACGATCCGCCGCCAGCCGCCGCCATGCCCGGTCCGGGTCAGGTCCTGCGCCAAATTCGCTCCTTCGAGGCGGCGAAGCCGCTTCAAATCCCAAACAACGTCAATTTGAAACGAGGGTCAATCGGATGGTGCGTTTTATGCCCCGGCGTTGCAGGGGCGTCACAGGGAGCGACACGCGGCGCGACTTTTTGGAAGTCGGACGTCCAAGCCAAGGGCATGAGGCCTTCAGCCCGGCCCGGTCGGACAAAAACCTCGAGAATGTTGCGCCTTGATGACGGAAGGTTCGTTGCTGAAGCGTTTTCAAGCGAAGCGGACCCGGTTCGCGTGGAACGAAGGTCCGCGTTAGCGAATAAAACGCATAAAATCAAGCAACTAGAGGCACTGTTCCGGTCCTGTCGGATCGGAAAAGGCTTCTGGTCGCCGCGGAATTGGGCGCCGGCGCCTTCGGAATCCAGGTTGTTGCAAAAAAATTCATCTACATGGAAATCTTGTCAAAAGCATCGGCCTCTGCTAAACACTATTCTTAACACTTTTGTGTCAAACATGCTAAGTGTTTGTTCCGTAACTCTTATTTAGTTCGGGTCAAACAAATGGGGGAGCAACATGGATCCGTATCATCGGCAGCGAGTTCAAGCGGAAATGTCGAATTCGCTTATTTTGAAAGCGGATGCTCCCGCGCTGTTCGACGGCGCGCCTTACATAGATTATTCTTTCATATTCGAACCGCGCGAAGCCAGCATTGAGTTACCCTTGCACAGGCTGGTCCGCAAATATGCCGAATATGGCGAAATTTTCGCGATCCAAAACTAGCCAATTCTTGGCTATCAAGTCCCAAGGCAATCCGACGAAGCGCTTTCGGGGTAACTTGGGGCCGTGATGGTCAAAGCGAAGCAAGGCCGCCTTTTGGCGGCTTTTTTGCTGAGCTGACCGTCATCGCTGTGCAAGCGAACCAATCCGGCTTTGCCGTGAACCGCAGACAGATTGACCTGTAAAACTTTCGAAGCACGCTGGTTCGCGGGTGGGGAAGGTGGAATAGTGCCGCCAATCGAACTGTGGCTGGAAACTCATAATGTTTGCCAGAATTTTTATCTCGACCGTTTCCAGAGAGTTTTTGGCCTATCGCGAGAAATTGCGCCGCGACTTCACAGCGCCCAATGTCGAGGTGAAGGTGCAGGAAGATTTCAAGGGCCAGGGTAAAAGTACGCTCGCCCTGCTGAACGATTACATTACGTTATGCGATGCCGTAGTTCACCTCGTCGGAAATATGACCGGCGCCGCGCCCCCCAAACACGATGTGGATGCGCTGCTGGTCTACTATCCGCATCTGGTCGACGAACTGCCGCCGCTGGGCGAAGCTTTACGCCGGGGTGCGGTTGTTTCCTACACGCAATGGGAGGCGTGGCTCGCGCTATATCACCGCAGAGCGCTTTTCATCGCCAAGGCGGACGAAAACGCCGTGCGCGAAGAAACCTACGCCGACTCGGAATCCGAACGCGCCGCGCAGGCGGAGCATTTGAAGCGGCTAGCGGCGCGGGAGCGTTTTCCGGATATTCTGTTCACCAACCCGGACCAACTCGCCAGCCGCGCCTGGGCCTGGCTGCACGACAAATTGCCGCAACCCGAACCAAAACCAACGCACCGCCGGCCCAATAATCTGCCCTACGCTTCGCTCGGTTCGCTGTTCAAAGGCCGTGACGAAGTTTTGGGCGATTTGCACAAGGCGTTGACTGCCGGCACGGACGCGGGAGCGGCCATTTCGGTCCGCGCCCTTCACGGGCTTGGCGGCATTGGCAAGACGCGGCTGGCGGTCGAATATGCCCTGAAATATGCCGAAAACTATTCGGCCTTGCTGTTCCTGCGCGCCGACACGCCCGCGCTGCTTTTTACCAGTCTGGCGGCTTTGGCCGGGCCGGATATTCTCGACCTGCCCGATAAGGATGCGCGCGAGGATGCGGTCAAAATCTCCGCCGCGCTTGGGTGGCTTGAACATCATCCGGGCTGGCTGATCGTCCTCGACAATGTCGATGCGCCTGAAGCCGTCGCCGCCGTCGGCAAGCTGCTGGCGAAACTGCGCGGCGGCAAAATTCTCATCACTGGCCGCGCGGGCGGTTTCCCCGGTTCCGTGCGCAAAATCGAACTCGGCGTTCTCGATATTCCCGCTTCGGTCGAATTTTTACTGGAACGCACCGAAGACGACCGCATCCATGCAGCCGATGACGCCGGATTGGCCGAAGATTTGGCCAGCGAACTCGGCGGCCTCGCCCTCGGACTCGAACAGGCGGGCGCCTATATCGCCGCCGAACGAACCAGTTTTAAACTTTATCTCAAGCTTTGGCAGGAGAAGCGGGCGACCGTACTCGACTGGTTCGACAAGAACCTGATGAGCTATGACCACGACACCGGCCTCGCGGCGACCTGGGCGACCTCGGTCGCGCGCCTGACAGCGAACGGCAGGCGCTTGCTTGAACGCCTCGCCTTTCTCGCGCCAGAGTCTGTTCCCGACAGCCTGCTCGATGTCGCTGTCGACACCGACCCTGCGGACTTCGACGCGAAAACCGGCCGCGGCAATCTGTTCGCTTATTCGCTGATCGCTCGCGCGCAAGTCGAAACCGGCAAGGCGTCAGAGGACGGTTTCGCCGTGCATCGGCTGGTGCAGGACTTCACCCGGCGAGACATGACGGAGGAACGACGAGGCGCCGCGCTGCGCGAGGCGTTGGAATGGGTGGATGCCGCTTTCGTCGGCAACCCGGCGGACGTCAGAACCTGGCCGCTGCTCGATCCTCTCGCCTCGCACGCCTCGGCGGTCGCGGAGCGCGCCGACAGGCGAGGGATCGTGGCGCCGACAGCCCGCCTTTATGGGGAGCTCGGTCAATTGTTCGACGCCAAGGCGCGACATTCAGAAGCAGAACGCATGTCTCGGCGCGCCCTCGCCATTGACGAGGCCAGTTACGGTCCCGATCATCCCAACGTGGCGATCCGCCTCAACAATCTCGGTGGATTGCTCACAGCGACCAATCGCCTTGAAGAGGCGGAGCCGATGATGCGCCGCGCCCTGGCCATTGACGAAGCCAGTTACGGTCCCGATCATCCCACAGTGGCGATCCGTCTCAACAATCTCGCTCAATTGCTCACAGCCACCAATCGCCTTCAAGAGGCGGAGCCGATGATGCGCCGCGCCCTGGCCATTGACGAAGCCAGTTACGGTCCCGATCATCCCACAGTGGCGATCCGCCTCAACAATCTCGCGCAGTTGCTCCAAGCCACTAATCGCCTGGACGAGGCGGAGCCGATGATGCGCCGCGCCTTGGCGATGGACGAAGCCAGTTACGGTTCCGATCATCCCAACGTTGCGATCCGCCTCAACAATCTTGCTGCATTGCTCAAAGACACCAACCGACTTGATGAAGCTACGCCGATGATGCGCCGCGTCCTGGCAATTGGCGAAGCCAGTTACGGTCCCGATCATCCTATAGTGGCGATCAGCCTCAATAATTTTGCCCAATTGTTAAGAGCCACCAACCGACTTGACGAGGCGAATCCGATGATGCGCCGCGCCCTGGCCATTGACGAAGCCAGTTACGGTCCCGATCATCCCATCGTGGCTCTTCGCCTCAGCAATCTCGCCTTATTGCTCGTAGATACCAACCGACTTGATGAGGCGCAGCCGATGATGAGGCGCGCCTTGGCGTTGTTCGAGGCCAGCTATGGGCCGGATCATCCCAGCACGATCACGGTTCGAAACAACCTGAACGTGCTGCTTGAGCGGCGAAACTGAGCCCGTTCCAATCGGCGGCGCCCTCGCTTTTTTCGGCCCCCCTCACACCGGCCGGCTCCTCGCCTTGGCCCATTTCGCTTCGCGATCTTTCACCCCTGCCCCCTCATGGTGAGGAGCGGCGTGGAACGCCGCGTCTCGAACCATGGGCAAAGGGCGCAATCCGCGCGGCAGCGGCGGGAAGGCCGAGGCCAGCGATTCCCTCGCCCTTCGAGACGCGCCTAAAAGGCGCTCCTCAGGGTGAGGGGATTGTTGGGCTCCGGTTTGCGCTGTATGGGTGTTTGAAGGCCCTGACGAAAACACATGACGCGAGCGCACATCTTTATTTTGCAATGCGCGGATGGCTCCTTTTATACCGGGCTGACGCGACGCGATCCCGTTGAACGCGCCAGCGAGCATGAACAAGGGTTGGACCCGCATTGCTTTACTTACAGCCGCAGGCCGGTCACGCTCGTTTACACTGAGTCGTTCGAACGGGTGGATGAGGCCATAGCAACCGAGCGCCGCATCAAAGGCTGGACGCGCGCCAAGAAAAAGACGTTGATCGAGCGCGATTACGAAACACTGGTTCGTCTCGCCTCGCGCGCAAAGGAATAGTGGGCCCCCTCCAGCCCTCATGGTGAGGAGCGCCCGGAAGGGCGCGTCTCGAACCATGGGCAAAGGCGCAATCTGAGTCGCAGCGCTCATGACGCCCTCGCCCTTCGAGACGCGCCCCAAGGGCGCTCCTCAGGGTGAGGGGATTCGTGAAGCGGCGATCCATCAGGACTTCCTCCCTCACACCAGCCGGCTCTGCGCCTTGGCGGCCGCGATAAAACTCGCGAACAAGGGATGCGGCTCGAATGGGCGCGATTTCAACTCGGGGTGATATTGGACGCCGATGAACCAGGGATGGTCCGAAAATTCCACCGTTTCCGGCAGCAATCCGTCGGGCGAGGCGCCGGAAATCACCAGTCCGCACTGCTCCAGCCGCTCGCCGTAGTCGCGGTTGACCTCGTAGCGGTGGCGGTGGCGCTCGGAAATTTCGGTCGCGCCGTAGATTTCGGCGATTTTCGTGCCGGGTTTGAGCAGCGCCGGATAGGCGCCGAGCCGCATGGTGCCGCCGAGATTGCCGCTTTCCTCGCGCTGTTCCAGCTCGTTGCCGCGCAGCCATTCGGTCATCAGACCGACCACCGGCTCCGGGGTCGGGCCGAATTCGGTCGAGCCGGCCTGTTCGATCCCGGCCAATGAGCGCGCCGCCTCGATCACCGCCATCTGCATGCCGAAGCATATGCCGAAATAAGGCACTTTGCGCAGGCGGGCGAAACGCGCGGCGGCTATTTTTCCTTCCGAGCCGCGCGAACCGAAGCCGCCCGGCACCAGAATGCCATGGACATGTTCGAGATAGGGCGAGGGGTCCTGATGCTCGAAGATTTCCGCCTCGATCCAGTCGAGATGGACTTTGACATGGTTGGAGATGCCGCCGTGCGCCAAGGCCTCGATCAAGGATTTGTAGGCGTCCTTGAGGCCGGTATATTTGCCGACAATGGCGATGGTGACGTCGCCTTCGGGATTATGCACCGCCTGCATCACCGCATTCCAGCGGCTCATGTCGGGGCGCGGCGCCGGCTCGATGCCGAAGGCCGACAGCACTTCGTGATCGAGGCCGGCGGCGTGATAGGCGCGCGGCACCTCATAGATCGAGGCGACGTCGAGCGCCTCGATCACCGCCGATTCGCGCACATTGCAGAACAGGCTGAGTTTTCTGCGCTCTTCGGCCGGAATCTCGCGGTCGGCGCGGCACAGCAATATGTCCGGCTGGATGCCGATCGAGCGCAATTCCTTGACCGAATGCTGGGTCGGCTTGGTCTTCACCTCGCCGGCGGAGGGGATGTAGGGCAACAGCGTCAGGTGGATATAGACACAATGATGGGGCGGCAGGTCGTTGCCCAATTGCCTTATCGCTTCGAGGAAAGGCATCGCCTCGATGTCGCCGACCGTGCCGCCGATCTCGACCAGCACGAAATCATAGCCCTCGTTGCCGTCGAGGATGAATTCCTTGATGGCGTTGGTGACATGGGGGATGACCTGGACCGTGCCGCCGAGATAATCCCCGCGCCGCTCGCGGGCGATGATGTCGCGGTAGATGCGCCCGGTGGTGACATTATCCATGCGATTGGCCGAACGGCCGGTAAAGCGTTCGTAATGACCGAGGTCGAGATCGGTTTCGGCGCCGTCGTCGGTGACGAAACATTCGCCGTGCTGATAGGGCGACATGGTGCCCGGATCGACATTGAGGTAGGGGTCGAGCTTTCTCAGGCGCACCGTGTAGCCGCGCGCCTGCAACAGCGCGCCGAGCGCCGCCGAGGCCAACCCCTTGCCAAGCGAGGACACAACGCCGCCGGTTATGAAAATATAGCGCGCCATGCGGGGCCTCGTGTTCTGGCGGGACGCTGGAGCGCCGCCGCGCCCCTTTCGCCCGAGGCTCACGAACACGCGCCGGTCAAGCGCCGGAATTTCTGCGAAAGGGCCGGCGGACCGGCCCCAGCTTGTCGTCGAGGCGCCTTTGGGCTGGAACGAAATTACCGCGAACGCGGCGGCGCCTGATCCGGCCCGGTTCCAGGTCCCGGCGTCGGTTCCGGCGCTGGCGGCGCCTGTTCCGGCGCCGGCGGCGCTTTCTGCATGGCTTTAAGCTTGTCGAGCACGCTGCCCTGCCCCGGTTCGGCGGGCGCCGTCGAACCGGCGGGCGATTCGAAAATCGACTTCTGCGAGCGGGTGTAGGACGCCAGCACGGTCAGCGACAGGCTGGTGATGAAAAACAGCGTCGCGAGAATGGCCGTCGCCCGCGTCAGCGCATTGGCCTGGCCGCGTCCGGTGAAGAAACTGCCGGCGCCGCCGCCGCCGCCCATGCCGAGCGCGCCGCCTTCGGAGCGCTGCAACAGAACCGTGGCGATCAGGGCGATCACGACGAGGAGATGGATGACGATCAGCACCGTCTGCATAAAAAAATCCCAAAAATCGCGCAACCGGAAAACCGCCGCTCCGGGGAGGACGCGGCGGCGTTTGCGCGGGTCTTAACGCAAAACCCCGGCAATGGAAAGCCTATAGCCGCTGACAGGTTCGAGGTTCGATGGGCGGCCAGCCGGAGCCTACTTGTAGACCGAGGCGATGCCGAGAAAATCCTTGGCCGTGAGGCTCGCCCCGCCGACCAGCGCGCCATTGACATTGGCGACGCCCATCAATTCGTGGGCGTTGCCCGGCTTCACCGAGCCGCCATAAAGGATTCGCACGCCCGCGCCGACATTGGGCAGGAGATCGACGAGTTCGTGGCGGATGAAAGCGTGGACCTCGGCCACATCCTCCGCCGTCGGCGTCAGGCCAGTGCCGATCGCCCAGACCGGCTCATAGGCGACGACGAGATTTTCCGTCGTCGCGCCATGCGGCAACGAGCCCGATATTTGCCCGCCGACCACGGCCAGGGTCTGCCCGGCCTCGCGTTGCGCCTGCGTTTCGCCAACGCAGACAATCGCCGTCAGTCCGGCGCGCAAACCCGCTTCCGCCTTGAGCCGCACGGTTTCATCGCTCTCGCCATGGTCGGCGCGGCGCTCGGAATGGCCGACAATGACAAAGGTCGCGCCGGCGTCCCTGAGTTGCTCGGCCGAAATATCGCCGGTATGGGCGCCCGAAGCCTTGGCGTGGCAATCCTGCCCGCCGATCGCGATACGGCCGGCCGCGACTTCGACCGCCGCCGCGATCAACGTCGCCGGCGGGCAGATCAGCGTCTGCGCGCCGCCCGTCTCTCCCGCCGCCGCAGCGGCGGCGATGGCGGCGATTTCCGCCAGCGCGGCTTTGCTTCCGTTCATTTTCCAGTTGCCGGCGGCGAGCGGGCGGATCGAACTCATTGGCTTTTCCCCTTGATGGTGCGCACCGATAGCAGAGGAAAAATCCTTTGCACAAGGGGCGAAGTGAAGCAGGCCTCCGCGCCGGCCCCCGTGCTGGGCACATTTTTTGCTGCTGGGCGTACGGGAGTTTTCCCGGCGCGCGGATCGGACGCCATAATGGCGTCTCGCGCAGGCCGTTCAAGCCAATTATCGCGCAATCGCGCTTTGTCGCCGAACTTTCTTGTCGCCGGTCGTTGTTCGTCGCCGGCCTTTCGGTGTCGTCAACCCGCCATTGTCGCAACACGACCAAATCCCGACGCATGAAGCACGATACCGCATCGGTCGCGGCCCCGCGCCGTCCTTTCGCGCGCGTCCGACATGCCGCCCCACGAATTCAGCCCATCCAGCCGCTACGGTCTTGAATATCTCAAGAAGGAGCGGAAATTCGAAAGCCAGACCATGTCCTCCATCGAAACCACCGCCTTCCAGCGCCTTGAGTCCGAGGATCGCCTCGTCAAGCCGGCGCACAAGGGCCCAACCCATAGCGCCGGCCGTTTCGGCTTTCGCGGCGAGATCGCCCTCGCCCATGATCCGGAACTCCATCTGACCGCCGTGTTCGCCGCCGCCGACGAAGGCGATCAGGCGCTGTCCTTTCTCGCCGGCCAATTGGCGAGTTACAAGGAACTGCCCGCTCTGGTCGAAGTTCTCGGCGACACGATCAAGCCCGAAGGGAAATATTTCATCTATGTCGGCGATGTGAAACGCGGCGACCGCTATCAGGTCGGCTTCGGCGACAAGTCGCTCTACGTCCTGCCCTATGACGACGTGTCGGTCTATAACGAGTTGATCGATTTCTTTTATCTCGACAAGACCAAAATGAAGAAATTCGATACCGCGGCGAAAATCGACGCCATCGCCGACGGCGCCGCCAAATATGACGAGACTTTTCCGAAGGTCAGTTATGAGGAAGGGCTTGGCCGGCTCTGAATCCAAGCCGGGGCTCCGAACCCGGTTTAACTTTGATGCTCGGGAGCGTCATGGCCGTGCTTGTCACGGCCATCTCCACGCCAACGAGCCGGCGATGTTCCTCGAAGAACCCGCAGATTCGTGCATTTCCGTTGCCGATGAAGCTTTGACACGGCGTGGATGCCCGTGACAGGCACGGGCATGACGGCATTGTTAGTCTGAGTTCGTAGACCTGGAACGCTAGCCGGAAGGCTGGCCCTTTCCCCTCAGTTGAAGGGGGAAAGGGGCTGCCAGCTTGCCGAGCCGCTTCCGCTTCGCAAATCCTCGCCAAACCCTCATTCATTCTCTCGCATTCTCTCGCGGCAAGTGGATTGCGCGCGGGCTTTGGCGTTTCTATAGTCCGCCGCCAAAGCCCGTCGAAAAGACGGGCTTGTTTTTAAGGCCCGTCGCACGATCGGCGTCCAACTGTTCCCAGCGCGCCCCACGGCGCATACCAAGAGAAAATCCATGCTCGGTGGCCTGCGTGTCATGTCGAAGAACTTTGTTGGCCGGACGATCCTTGCGATCTTCGCCGGACTGATTGTGGTCGGCTTCGGCTTTTTCGGCATTCGCGACGTCTTCACCAATTTCCGCGCCCATCAGATCGCGACGATCGGCGCCGAGGAAATCGGCGTCCAGCAATTTCGCGGCGAATATCAGAACGAATTGCAGCGTCTCCAGCGTCAGGCGCGCCGACCCGTCACCAATGACGAGGCTCTGCGCATGGGCCTCGACCGCCAGGTGCTCGCCCGGCTTCTGACCGGCGCGGCGCTCGACCAGGAGGCGCAAAAGCTCGGGCTCGCCGCCTCCGACGCGGAAATCGCCAGGATCATCAAGGCCGACAAGACGTTTGCCGGATTAACCGGCGTCTTCGACCAGGCCCGGATGGACGAATTGCTGCGCGACAATGGCTATACGGAAGCCGGCTATGTGCGCGAACAGCGGCAGGCTTCGTTGCGCCGGCAGATCGCCGTCGCCGTCACCGGAGGGCTCCAACTGCCGGACGTCCTGCTCGCCGCGATCAATATTTTCGCCAACGAGACCCGCAAGGCGGATTATTTCGTCCTTCCCGCCGCCGACGCCAGCCTGACGGCGGCGCCCGACGAGGAGGCGATCAAGGCTTACTACGACCTGCGCCGCGACGCCTACCGCACGCCGCAATACCGCAAGGTCAATCTGCTGGTCGCCTCACCGGCCGAAATCGCCAAAACCCTGCCGATCGCGGATGAAGCCGCGCAGAAATTCTATGACCTCAACGCCGCCCAACGCTTTGCCGCGCCGGAAAAGCGCGCCATCGCGCAATTGACTTTTTCCTCGCGCGAGGCGGCGGAAAAATCCGCCTCGCGCATCGCCAAAGGCGAATCCTTCGAGGCGGTCGCCGCCGACAGGCAGGCCGGCGGCGTGCTCGCCGATCTCGCCGTGACGACCAAAGCCGACCTGTTCGACAAGGCCGTGGCCGAGGCCGCCTTCGCCCTGCCCCGTCCGGGCGTCACCGCCCCGGTGCAGGGCCAGTTCGGCTGGGTCCTGCTGGAAGTCAAGGGAATCGAGCCGGGCTTGACCAGAGGATTCGGTGAGGTCAAGGAGCAGATCAAGGCCGAACTCGCGCAGGGCGCGGCGAAGGGCGAGGCGCAGAAACTGCACGACAGGATCGAGGATCTTCGCTCCGCCGGCAAGACCCTTGAGCAGGCCGCCGAGGCGCTCGGCCTCAAAACCCAGACCTATGTCACCGACGCCGCCGGCGAGGGCCAGGCGGTATTGAGCAAGACCGCGCCCATTCCGGCGCTTGCCGGCGCTTCGGACCTGGTCAAGGCGATCTTCGCCTCCGATGTCGGCGTCGATAATGATTCGGTTTCGCGCAAGGACGGCGGATTCTCCTGGTTCGAGGTGGTCGCCATCGAGCCCTCGCGACAGCCGACGCTCGACGAGGTCAAGCCCGCCGTAATCCAGTCGCTGCGCGAAGCCAACGCCCAGCGCGATCTCGCCGCCCGGGCCAATGAACTGGCGCGCCAGATCGATTCCGGCGCCTCGCTCGCGGCGCTTGCCGCCGCCAATGGCGTCGAGCCGCGCACGGCGCAGGGCGTCAAGCGGACGGGCGCTCCCGGCCTGACCGAGGCCGTGGTGGCGCAAATCTTCGGCCTGCCGGTCGGCGCCGCCGGCGTGGCGCTGGGCGAAAAGGGTTCGCGCGTGGTGCTCAAGGTCACCGACGCCGTCACGCCGCCGCTCGACCGCGCCAACCCGCAACTCGTCGCGGTGGCGCCGCAGCTTGAGGCCTCCAACGCCGACGATCTGCTCGAACAATTTGTCGGGGGCCTGCAAATGCAATTGGGCGCCAAGGTCAATCAGGCCGCGCTGCGCGCCGCCATCGGCGCGCAACAGTGAGCGGCACGGCGATGTTCCTGCCCGAATTCGACGCTTTCGCCGCGCGGTACGAGGCGGGCGAACCCTCGCTGGTCAGCCTGACGCTGGTCGCAGATCTCGAAACCCCGGTCTCGGCGTTTCTAAAGCTGTCGAGCGGGCGCGAGGGCGATGTGTTCCTGCTCGAATCGGTCGAAGGTGGCGCGGCGCGCGGCCGCTATTCGATGATCGGTCTCGATCCGGACGTGATTTTCCGCGTGATCGACGGCAAGGCCGAGATCAACCGGGCCGTTCGGCTGGACCGCGACGCTTTCGTCCCCTGCACGGAAAAGCCGCTCGACGCGCTGCGCCTGCTGCTCGACGAATCGGCGATTCCCTCCGAAGGGAAAGGAACTTGCGACCTGCCGCCGATGGCCGCCGGGGTGTTTGGCTATCTTGGCTATGACATGGTGCGAGAGATGGAGCGGCTGGCGCCCGCGAAACCCGATCCGATCGGCACGCCGGACGCGCTGCTGGTGCGCCCGACCCTGATGGCGGTGTTCGATTCGGTGCGCGACGAGATTTCGCTGGTGACGCCCGTGCGCCCGCAACCGGGAGTCCACGCCAAAGCGGCCCATGAAAGCGCCATAGCGCGGCTCGAATCGCTGGTCGCCTTGCTGGAGGGGCCCCTTCGCACCGAGGCCCAGGCGCAGGACGCGCCGCTGCTGCAAAGCTGCCCCCCGGTCTCGAATACGACCGAGGCGCAATTTTTGGAAATGGTCGAACAGGCCAAGGCCTATATTCGCGCCGGCGATATTTTCCAGGTCGTGCTGTCGCAGCGCTTCACCTCCCCGTTCCAGCTTCCGGCCTTCGCGCTTTACCGGGCCTTGCGGCGGGTCAATCCCGCGCCCTATCTGTGCTATCTCGATTTCGGCGGTTTCCAGATCGTCTGCTCCAGCCCGGAAATCCTGGTGCGCGCGCGCGAGGGCAAGGTGACGATCCGGCCCATCGCCGGGACGCGCTGGCGTGGCGAAACCCGAGCGCAGGACGAGGCGCTGGAGCGCGAATTGCTCGCCGACGAGAAGGAGCGCGCCGAACATCTGATGCTGCTCGACCTTGGCCGCAACGATGTCGGGCGAGTGGCGGAAATCGGCACGGTGGAAGTGACCGAGCGTTTTACCGTCGAGCGCTACAGCCATGTCATGCATATCGTCTCCAATGTCGAAGGCCGGCTCGACCCCTCCCATGACGTCATCGACGCTCTGGCCGCCGGCTTTCCCGCCGGCACGGTTTCGGGCGCCCCAAAGGTGCGGGCGATGGAAATCATCGACGAACTGGAACGCGACAAGCGCGGCATTTACGGCGGCTGCATCGGCTATTTCGGCGCCTCGGGCGAAATGGACACCTGCATCGTGCTGCGCACTTCCGTGGTCAAGGACGGCAACATGCATGTGCAGGCCGGCGCCGGCATCGTCTATGATTCCGATCCGGCGAGCGAACAGCGCGAATGCGTCAACAAGGCGCGCGCGCTGTTTCGCGCCGCCGAGGAGGCTTTGCGCTTCGCCTCGACGGTGAAGCGCGGGCAATAATGCCGGCGATGGCGGCCCCAAAAAAAGGCTGTCACCACCAGCCATCGGGCGCGCTCAGGCGCCCGTCGAATGTAGCGCTTTTCGCGCTTCGCGCCTGGCTTCGGCGAAGCCAACGACCTGTCCGCGAGCCGCGCAATGGACCGCATCATGGCTTGCGCTGCGCGCTATGAGGGGCGATATATGCCCGTAAAACAAGAATATGAGCGTCGCGCCGCGTCGCTTGCAAAAACAGATCGGCCCCGCCTTGACCTTCGAAAAAGCCAGCCCGCCGCTGGCGCGCGCACTTCGCGAGCATGATTACCAACAACCCACCCCGGTCCAGACCGCCGTGCTGCGGCCCGAAGCGGAGGGGCGCGACATTCTGGTGTCCGCCCAGACCGGTTCCGGCAAGACCGTGGCTTTCGGCCTCGCCATGGGCGCGGAGCTGATCGGCTCCGGCGAGAAAGTCGTGGAGGCCAACGCGCCGCTCGGCCTGGTGATCGCCCCGACCCGCGAACTGGCGCTTCAGGTCGCGCGCGAGTTGCAATGGCTCTATCTCCATGCCGGCGCGCGCATCGTCTCTTGCGTCGGCGGCATGGACCAGCGCGCCGAGCGCCGCGCCCTGCAACAAGGCGCCCATATCGTCGTCGGCACGCCGGGGCGCTTGCGCGACCATATCGAGCGCAACGCATTCGACACGTCGCAGCTTGCCGCGGTGGTGCTCGACGAAGCCGATGAAATGCTCGACATGGGGTTTCGCGAGGATCTCGAATTCATCCTCGACTCGACGCCGGAAAGCCGACGCACGCTGATGTTTTCGGCGACCATGCCGAAAAGCATCGCCGCTCTGGCCAGGAAATACCAGCGCAACGCCTTGCGCATCGAAGCGGCGGGCGAGGCGGCCAGCCATGCCGACATCGAATATCGCGCGGTGCGCGTCGATCCGCGCGAGACCGAGAAGGCCGTGGTCAATCTGCTGCGCTACTATGAGTCGCCGACGGCCATCGTGTTCTGCAACACCCGCGATTCGGTGCGCCACTTGCAGGCGATTCTCCAGGAGCGCGGCTTTTCCGCCGCCTTGCTGTCAGGCGAATTGAGCCAGCACGAGCGCAACCTGTCGATGGCGGCGCTGCGCGACGGCAGGGCGCGGGTCTGCGTCGCCACCGATGTCGCGGCGCGCGGGCTCGACCTGCCGACCGTCGGACTCGTCATCCACGCCGACCTGCCGCATGACGCCGAAGCTCTGCAACATCGCTCGGGCCGCACCGGCCGCGCCGGGCGCAAGGGCGTCAGCGTGCTGCTGGTGCCGCCCAAGGCGCGACGCCGCGCCGAAAACCTCATTTCGGGCGCCCATGTGCAGGTCGAATGGGGGGCGCCGCCGACCGCCGAGGAGATCAGGCAGCTCGACCGCCGCCGGATTCTGCAGGACGCGGTTCTGGCCGAGGAAAGCAGCGAGGACGACAGCGAACTGGCAGACCTGCTGCTGAGCGAGTTGGGACCCGAAAAAATCGCCGCGACGCTGGCCCGCATGCTGCGCTCCCGCCTGCCGACGGCTGAGGAGGTCGCCGATCCCGGGTTCGAGTCTTCGCCGCGCCGGCCAACAGACTTTTCGCCGGGCAAGGGCGCCAAATCCCACAAGGAGCCGATGCCCGGCGCGATCTGGTTCCGGCTCGACATCGGCCGGGCCAAGAACGCCGATCCGAAATGGCTGTTGCCGATGCTGTGCCGCAAGGGCGGCGTGAACCGCGCCGACATCGGCGCGATCCGCATTTTCCCCAATGAGACCAATGTCGAGATTTCGGGCGAGGCAGCCAGCGCCTTTTTGAAGAACATGCGCCGCCCCGGCGGCGACAAGGTCGGCGTCGAGCGGCTCGATCGCGAGGCGCCCGCCCCCGCCAACACCGAGAAAAAGCCGAGGAAGCCGCGCTAATTTGCCGACGACCATCGTTATGGCCGGGCGCGTCCGCCATCCGCGCGGCGACGCTTGCGCTCAACCTTCGGATTTGAGCGTGGCGGCCTGGCGCACAGGGTGTCGAAAGACGCCCGTCTCCCGGCAGGCTATGGCCGGGCAGGACGAATTTTGGTTACGAAAAAATTGCTGCAAAATCACATGAGATCAGAAAGAGAACGTGTTTAAAAATATAGACTTAAAAGACATAATTAAAGCTTTTGATTAAGTTTTGCCTCACTCCTCGGACGTCTCTTCCGGCAGGTCGGCGGCGAAGGATTGCTCGAGCGGTTGGTCGCCCAGCGGCTCCTCGTCCTCGGTCAGGTCAGCGTCGTCGCGCGGTTGCGGCACGCCAAACCCCTTGGGCAGGCGGCCGTCGAACAGGCCGGCGCCCTTGAGCTCATCGAGGCCGGGCAGATCTGAAATCTGTTCGAGACCGAATTGCGCGAGAAAACTTTCCGTCGTGCCATAGGTGACGGGCCGTCCCGGCGCGCGGCGGCGTCCGCGCAGCCGCACCCAGCCGGTTTCCAGCAGGACGTCCATCGTCCCCTTGGACAAAGCCACGCCGCGAATATCCTCGATTTCCGCGCGCGTCGCCGGCTGGTGATAGGCCACGATGGCCAAAGTCTCCAGCGCGGCGCGCGAAAGCTTCTTCGCGTCCTTCTTTTCCCGCTGCAACACCCAGGCGAGATCGGGCGCGGTGCGGAACATCCACTTTTTCGCAACCCGGACGAGATGAACGCCGCGCGTAAAATAATCGGCCTTGAGATAGGCCAGAGCGGCGGAGAGATCCGCGCCGTCGGGAAGGCGCTTGACCATTTCCTCCTCGCTCAGCGGCTCGGTAGAGGCGAAAATCAGCGCCTCGCAAATACGCATATTCTCCCGCATCGCCTCATCGGGCCTGGCGCGCGCCAGAAGATCGACGGCGTCCTGCGCCGCCAGATCGAACAGCGCCTTCTGCTGCTTCTTCGCCATGATCATTCCGCCGCGATCGCCGGCGGCGGCTCCTGCTTTCGCCGCACCCAGAGCGGCGCGAAGGCGCGGTCCTGGCGCAGGTCGATCAGCCCTTCCCGCACCATTTCGAGCGAGGCCGAGAAAGTCGATGCGCGCATGGTGCGCGTCTGCGCCGGCGTCGCGCCCCAGGTCAGAAGATAATCGTCGAGCGCGCTCCATTCCACGCTCCGGCCAATCAGCCGCTCCAGCGCCTCGCGGGCTTCGGCCAGCGACCACACCTGCCGGGTCTTGAACGAGACGTGGGACAGGACCTGTTTCTGCCGCTGCCGCGCATAGGCGGAGAGGAGATCGAACAGGCTCGCCCGGTAGAGCGGCGCATTGACGATGTCGAGCCCTTCGGGGGCGCCGCGAAAAAACAACTCGCGGTCGAGTTGCGGGCGCTCCATCAGCAGCGCCGCCGCCGCGCGGATCGCCTGAAGGCGGCGCAGCCGCTGGGCGAGGCTCGCGGCGAGTTCTACGGGGTCGGGCTCCTCGCCCTTCGGCGGCGCCGGCAGCAGCAGGCGCGACTTGAGATAGGCCAGCCAGGCCGCCATCACCAGATAATCGGCGGCCAGCTCCAGCCGCACCCGTTGCGCCGCTTCGATGAATTCGAGATATTGCTCGGCCAGGGCGAGGATGGAAATGCGGCTCAAATCGACTTTCTGGCGGCGCGCCAATTCGAGCAGCAGGTCGAGCGGCCCTTCGTAGCCGTCGAGATCTACGCGAAAATCCGCGTCGCCGGACGCCCGATCCCGGGTATCGCCGCCCTGCGTCTCGAATTCCGTCAAAGAATCGACCTTCTGCCGCGCCATCGACCTTATTCCAAACGTCCCTTTTCCAAACGCGCCCCGCCGCCGCTCCAAAGCCTGCGCCGCGAATCGAACCGACAGACTGGGCGAATCAGGCCAAAGCCGCAAGAACCGATGTGAGTTCGGCCCGCGCTTTCGCAGGATCGAACGGCGAAGCCTCGGAATGACGCCGGGCCACGCTGGCGCGGGCGCGCGCAACGCGCTCCAGCGCCTTGCCGTTGAGCAGCGGCGCGGCCTGGGCCACCGACCCCGCCTCGTTCAGATCGCCATTGCAATGCAGGGCAAGGTCCAGACCGGCGGCGAAAGAGCGAGCCGAACGCTCGAAAAATCCGTCATCGAGCGCCTGCATCGACAGGTCGTCGCTGATCAGCAGGCCGTCGAAGCCGATCTCGCCACGAATGACGGTCTCGACCACCAGGCGCGAATGGGTGGCCGGAAACTGCGCATCGATGGATCGATAGACGACATGCGCGGTCATCGCCGCGGGAAGGTCGGCATTGGCGCGAAATGGCGCGAAATCGCGCTCAAGCTCTTCGCGCGAGGCCGCGACAATCGGCAATTCGAGATGGCTGTCGGCCAGCGCCCGGCCATGGCCGGGAATATGTTTCATCACCGGCATCACCCCGCCCGCCATCAGGCCAAGCGCGGCGGCGCGACCCAGGCGCGCCACGTCGGCGGGATTGTCGCCATAGGCGCGATCCCCGATGATTTCATGGGCGCCGGCCATGGGCGTGTCCAGCACCGGCAGGCAGTCGATGTCGATGCCGACGGCGCGCAGGTCGTGGGCGATGAGACGGGCGGAGGCGGTCGCGAGCTTTTCGTCGTCGGGCGTCGATTTGCGAGAAATCCGATTCGAAATCCGGCCGAACGCGGCGGCGGGCGGATAGGCGGGCCAATGCGGGCCGCTGAGGCGCTGCACCCTGCCGCCCTCCTGGTCGACCAGGACGGCGGCGCCATCGCCGACGATGTCGCGAAATGAAGCCGTCAACGCCCGCACCTGATCGGGGTGGTCGATATTGCGCCGGAACAAAATCAACCCCCAGGGCCGCGCTTCCGCAAAAAAAGCGCGCTCGTCGGCGCTGAGGGCAAGGCCGGCGCAGCCGGCGATAAAAGCGCGATGCCTCATGGTTGACTCATGGTTCTTTTTCTCCTCGATCGCGGCGCATCGCGATCGACGGCTCCCTCGCTTCAACCAGCTTGGGCGAGCCCGAACCCCGTCTTTCGACGGCCCTTCCGACACAGCCCCTCCCTACCGATCCCCTTTTAGCGCGGGACGGGCGAACAAGCGACTCCTTCAGTTCCGGGCGACGAAGCAACTGCCGCCCTGTCCCTTGATCGCCGAGCACACCGACTTTGCCGTCTCCTCGGGCAAGTGGCCGACGCGGACGCGATAGACCGTCTTGTCGCCTACCTTGGCCTGAACGAAGGTCGCGTGGCGGCCCTGCAGGGCGCTCGCATATTTGGCGCTCAGCGTGTTGGCGGCGGCCCGCGCTTCCGCTTCGTTCGGCGAACCGGCAAGCTGCACCGCGAAACCGCCGGTCTCGCCGGCATGCTCACCTTGAGCGGGCTTGCCGGGCTGAGGCCGGGCGGTCGGCGCCTTCAGGGCGGCTTCGGTGGTCGAGGTCGCCGCCCGCTCGGTCGATTTGGTCGTCGCCGGAGTCTTGACCGGCGCGGGCTTGGTCTGCGCTCCATTGGACTGCGCGCCGTTAGCGGGAGGCGCTACCGACGGCAAGCCGCCCGCCGCCATGCTCGGAATGCTGTTTCGCGCCAGTTGCGGTCGCGCGTCGGGACCTTCGATCACGCTGCCGTCGGCGCGAACCGAAACGGTCTTGACCTTTTTCGGCGTCGGGAAAACGGCTTCGCCCTGCGTCGCCTGTCCGGCGGCGGCCGGCGGCGGCGGCGTCGGCGGCGTCGGAACGCCGGCGGCGGCGCCGACGACCCGCGCCGATTTCACCGTCGCGCCAAGATCGGCGGGCTGTTCCTGTTTGGCCACGACCTTGGCGACATTGCCATTGTCCTTGCGGTCGAACAAGGTCTGCGCATTGGCTGGGGCGCTGTCGGCCTGTTCGGGCTTGATCCGCGCCGGATCGGCGTCGGCCTGGATGGTGACGACCTCCTGACCGCCGGACCTGGCGCGCATCGCCAGAGTGGCGCCAATGGCGGCGACGCCGGCCAGCAGAATAGCCGCCATGCCGTAAACCACCCGTCGCCTGCCGGCGGGCGGCGGAGCCTGCGCCGGAAATTCGTCGTATTGGCCATCCCAGCCGGCGGCGGCCTCCTGCGCATGCGGCCGCCATTCGGGTTCGGCCTCCTGATAATGCGCATGCTCGGCGGGATATTGGCTTGCCCGCACCAAATGGTCCGCTCGGGCCTGCGCCTCGGCGCGCTCGTCGAACTGCGGCGCATAAGGCGCGTGGGGCGCCGGCGAGGGCGACGGCGCGCCGCGAATTTCCTGGATCGCCGCCTGGGCGCGAAACAAGGCCTCGAAAGGATCTTCCTTTTTCGCGGCCCCCTCGCTGCCGAGCAGGCGGGCGAGTTCCGCCATTGGATCGGCGCGATTTTCCGCTTGCGGCGCCGGATGGGTCGCTGGCGCGGCGGCGCGCAGGCGACGTTCGAACTCGTCCAGATCGATTTCTGGACGAAATTTAGCGGCTGACTCACCCATGGCGCACCCTCGCATCACGCAAAAGCCCGAGACGAGAGCGCCCCTTTCAGGGGGCCTGCGCGAAAACTTCAGCGCATCTCTTCCGGAGCCTTGACACCTAAAACCGACAATCCCGACGCCAGCACATGTATCAACCCTGTCACGAGGGCCAATCTGGCGCAGGTCAAATCTCTGCTATCTTGATTAACAAAGCGTAATTGTGGCTGATCTTTGCCGCGATTCCAGTGAGAATGAAAAAAACTCGCCAGATCGTGCAGGTAAAAGGCCAGACGATGCGGTTCATGCGCCGCCGCCGCGCTTTCGATGACGCGGGGATATTGCGCCAGGTATTTGAGCAAGGACTGTTCGCTCTCGTCGCTCAGCAACGCGAGGTCCGCCGCCGCCAACCGCGTCGCCGAAAGGTCGAGATCGGCGAAAGCCGCCCGTCCCTGACGTAGCGCCGAATGGGCGCGCGCATGGGCGTATTGCACGTAAAACACGGGATTGTCGCGCGATTGTTCGATCACCCTGGCGAGGTCGAATTCCAGCGGCGCGTCGTTTTTTCGCGTCAGCATCATGAAGCGGACCGCATCGACGCCGACTTCATCGACGACCTCCCGCAAAGTCACGAAGTCGCCGGAGCGTTTCGACATCTTGACCGGTTCGCCGTCGCGCATCAGCTTGACCATCTGGCACAATTTGACGTCGAGCGTCGTCGCCCCGCCGGACAGGGCGAGGACGGCGGCATTCATCCGCTTGACATAGCCGCCATGGTCGGCGCCCCAGACATCGACCAGCACATCGTAGCCGGCCTCGATCTTTTTGCGGTGATAGGCGATGTCGGAGGCGAAATAAGTGAAAGCGCCGTCGGATTTTTTCAAAGGCCGGTCGATATCGTCGCCAAAATCGGTGGATTTGAACAGGGTCTGCTCGCGATCCTCCCAATCCTCGGGCAATTGGCCCTTCGGCGGCGGCAAACGGCCCTCATAGACCAGCTTTTTCGCGCGCAACTCATCGATGGCCGCCTCGACGTCGGAAACGCCATTGTGCCTAACGTGCAGCGATCGCTCGGAAAAGAACACTTCATGGGTGATGTTGAGCGCCGCGAGATCCTCGCGGATCATCGCCATCATCGCGTCAATCGCAAGGTCGCGCACCGGGGCGAGCCATTCCGCCTCGGGTTTTCCCCGCAGCCTGTCGCCATATTTTTCCGCCAGCGCAGCGCCGACCGGTTTCAGATAATCGCCGGGATAGAGGCCCTCGGGGATGGTCACTTTGTCGCCGAGCGCCTCCAGATAGCGCAGATAGGCCGAACTGGCGAGCACATCGACCTGGGCGCCGGCGTCGTTGATGTAATATTCGCGCGTCACCTGCGAGCCGGCGAATTCCACCAGCCCCGCGAGCGCGTCGCCGAACACCGCGCCGCGCCCATGGCCGATATGCATCGGCCCGGTCGGATTGGCCGAGACAAATTCGACATTGATCTTGGCGGCGGCGACGCGACCGGCGGCGCCGCGCCCGAAATCGACGCCCTCGACCAGGATTTCGCGCAAAATATCGGTGAAGACGCGCGGCTTGAGGCGGATGTTGATGAAACCAGGACCGGCCACTTCGGCCCTGTCGACCTCGGGCTCCTCGGTCAACTGGATCGCCAGATCGGCGGCCAGCTGGCGCGGATTGGCGTAAGTCGCCTTCGCCTCCTTGGCAAAAACCATGGCCGCATTGCTGGCGAGATCGCCGAGGCTCGCGTCGCGCGGCGGCTCGACGACGAAACGCGCCAGATCGAGATCTCGCGGCAGGCGTCCCTGCTTGGCGAACCTGTCGAGGATGGCGGCGATGCGGACATGGAACTCGGCATAAATATTCATCGGGCGGCCTCGAAACAGCGCGTGCCGAGCGGGGCTAGCCCAATTCGCCCCGTAGGTCAAAATTTCGCTGGGCGCGCCGGCGCGCTTTTGTTCCCGACTTTACGGAACCTTTGCGGGGGCGTTGGCATTTTTCCCCACTGCTTCCTTTCTTGCGGCGAATCGGCGAGATTGAGAGAATGGAAAGAAATTCTGCCGAAGGTTGGCGGTTTCCAGCGCTCATCCCGACCAAATGAACGGGCAGGGTCGCGATGGCGTCACGCCATTCAGGCTTCAACCGCCGGGGGGCGGATGTTTTAATCGGGGGCCGGGCGATGTTCGGTTTTAACTGGAACGCCTTCGAGAAATCCGGCGACTCCTTTTCCGGCGCGAGCGGCGGCGCGAGCCCGGAACGCAAGCGCCGTCCGCGCATCGGCCTGGCGCTCGGTTCCGGCGCGGCGCGCGGCTGGTCGCATATCGGCGTACTGAAAGAACTGGAAGAGCGCAAAGTTCCGGTGGACGTGATCGCCGGCGCCTCGATGGGCGCGGTGGTCGGGGGCTGCTATGCCGCCGGGCGGCTCGCGCAACTGGAGGAATTCGCCCGCTCGCTGACCAAAAGGCGGGTGTTCGCGCTGATGGACGTGTCCTTTTCCGGCGCCGGCATGCTGAGCGGCGGCAAATTACGCGACGAACTGGCGCGCGAATTGTCTGGCCGGCGGATCGAGAACCTGCCGCTGACCTTTGGCGCCGTCGCCACTGAAATCGGCTCCGGCCACGAAGTCTGGCTTCGCAGGGGCGATCTGGTCCAGGCAATCCGGGCCTCCTATGCCCTGCCCGGCATTTTTGAGCCGCTGCATATCGACCATCGCTGGCTGTTCGACGGCGCGCTGGTCAATCCGGTGCCGGTGACTTTGTGCCGCGCCATGGGCGCTGAACTGGTGATTGCCGTCAATCTGGTCGGCGATACCGCCTATCACGGCGCGCTGATCGCCGACGGCGTCCACCCGGTCCCCGCCGCCGACCGGGAGGGCGAGCAATTTCCGGGCGCCGGCGAGGCGCGCCAATTGCGCCGCCAGTTCGGGCGCGGAGCCGATGGCGCGCCGGGCATCGTCGCCGCCATGCTCGACGCCTTCAACATCACCCAGGACCGCATCGCCCGCTCGCGGCTCGCCGGCGATCCGCCCGACGTCTTGATCAACGCGCGCCTGTCGAAGATCGGCCTGTTCGATTTTCACCGCGCCGACGAGTTGATCGCCGTCGGCCGCGAGGCGGCGCGGCGCGCACTCAACGAAATCGCCGAAGTCGCCGCGATCGAGGGGCAATTGCACGGCCGCACGCCGGGGTGAAGGGCGGCGGGTGGAGGCGTTCGCGCCGTTCAACGCTATCGGGAGCGCGGTGACCCCAACGCCACAAGCCGCCCGCTTGGCGGCGGACGGGCGTCATCGCGCGCAATGCTCGCGTTCAGGCGGTGGCGATATAATCGCACAGGGCGCGATGTTCGGATTCGACCATTTCCAGCCGATGCTTGACAACGTCGCCGATGGAGACGACGCCATTGAGGTGGCCATTTTGGACCACCGGCAGATGGCGGAAACGTCCAACGGTCATCTGTTCCATCACATGGTCGATGGCGTCATCCATGCGCGCGGTGGCGACCTTGCTGGTCATATGTCTGGACACCGAGTCCTTCAGGGCGTCGGCGCCGTGGCGGCCGACCGCGCGAACAATGTCGCGCTCCGACAAAATACCCAGCACATCGCCATCGCCGCCGGTGACAATGACCGCGCCAATGCCTTTTTCGGCGAGCAACGCCGCGATTTCCTGCAAAGTCCGGTGGGGCTGCGCGGTCGTAACGTCATTCCCTTTGGCGGCGAGAATTTGTGCAACTGTCATTGGGTGTCCTCCGATTTAACGCAGGCTTTCAGCCCGTCTTGGCGTTCGAAGATGCGCCGGTTCGCGCTGGAGCGCAAGCTTGGCCCCGGCTTTCAAGCGTTACGTCTTTGGTCGAACAGGGGCGCCAGCAGCAGGCCCGCCATGAAGCCGCCGATATGGGCTTCCCAGGCGATAGGGCCGCTGGAAAGTCCAAAGCCCGGCCCGCCGAGGCCGATCAGCAGATTGGAGACAAACCAGAAGCCGACAAAGGCCAGCGTCTGGCGATTGGCCATCAGTTCCGGCAGCGAAGCCAGAGGGGGCTCCCCGGCGACCGAGATCGGACTGCGGAAAAACGCGCCCGGCTGGAAAACGAAGCGCGACGCCGCGCCCATATAGCCGGAAACGGCGGCCGAGGCGCCAATCATCGGCGCCAGTTCGGCGATATGAAAAGCCAGGAAGAAAAACGCTCCAATGACCGCGCCGAGCGCGCCGAGCAGCAGAAAGCGCGAAACGCCAAAGCGCCGCGCCACCGGGGAGCCAAAAGCCGCCAGCCAGACGCCGTTGAAGATCAGATGGGTCCAGTCGCCATGCAGGAACGCATAGCTCAGCGGCGTGAACCAGAGTTTGGACGGCGGCGCAAAGGTGAGGAAGAACTCGCCGAGCTGGCCCTCGAATTCGGAGGCATTGGCGATCTTTGTCAAGTGTTCGAGCACCGCGCGCTGGTCGAGCAGGAAGCCGAACCGCGCCGGCACGAAACCGAAAGTGGCGAGCAGGCGCAGGTCGGTTTCGGGCGAAGTCAGAAGCCGCCCGATGTGGATGAAGGTCATCGACGCCAGCAGAGCCAGGACGACGGCGGGAATGTTGAAGATCGGCTCGCGGCGGCTATCGCGCATGATTTTGGGGGCTTTCGACGGATGGATGTGCGAATCGCGGTTCGATCGGCTGCGGGAAACCGCGAACAGCGCGCCGGAGCAATCGCGCCGCTGGAACAACGATGGCGGATCGGCGGCGTGAACATTGGGTCGCGCCGGTCGTCTTGCCGACGAAGCTCGACGGGACGCAGGCGAGAGTGCCAAAAAGCTCAAGGATTTGCAACGTCAACCTCCCGCGCGCTTGATTGCCCTCGCCCCTTGGCCCGGAGTTCGCAGCGTCCCTCCGGTCGGCGGCGCGCGAGGGCCTTTCGATCCGCCATCGAACGCAATCGTCCCAAAAGCCGACCGGGGGAAGGAAAAATGAGACAGGCGACGACCCGCGAGCTTTACCGCTACTGGAATCACTTGCGCGGCGCGCGGCTGGCGCCCGAGCGCGCGGAAATCGACCCGGCGGCGATCCGGCATATACTTGCCGACACCATGATCTTGGAGGCGGACGACGAGCGGCGCTTTCCGGTGCGCATTTCCGGCACGAGACTCAACGCCCTGTTTCTCGATGAGCAGAAGGGTCATTCCTTCGTCGGCCTGTTCGCCCCGGAAGAAAGACCGGGCATCGGCGCCATGATCGTTTCGGTGCTGGACGAAACGCGACCGGTCGTCGCCGGGCTGACCGCCGCGCCCCAGGACGCCCGGCCGGCCCAGCTGGAACTGCTGCTGCTGCCTTTGCGTCATCAAGGCAAGACCCATGCGCGCGTGCTCGGCGCCCTGACGCCAACCGCCATTCCGGCCTGGCTCGGCTTGCGGCAGGCCGCCTGCCTGCGCATGGTCGCGATGCGCTACATCGACAAAGCCGAGCCCGGCCCGCTCCTCCCGCTGTCGCGGCAGGGCGACACGGAACCGCAACTTCCGGGGGAACTGGACCGACGGGTAAAGGCCCGGCGCCGCTCGTTTTGCATCGTTTCCGGCGGCCGGTCGATTTGATCGCGCTTCGAGCGCTCCTCTTCCCGCTCGCAGAAATTCCTCGCAAGGACCGGGAGAGCGCGAGGCATTCAGGCGCGGTCGCCTCGGGGCCGCGCCGGCGTAACAGCGAATTAACTCCAGCTTCGCTATGATCGATCGATTGAAGGGGAAAACCCGGCCAGCCCGATGCGCCACCATGCCAAACTCAAATTAATACCGCTGGAACGGCGGCGCTACGCACGTGTCAAGCTCGCGCTGCTCGGACGCTACATGCTGGAGGACCGGCGGGAGTTCCCCTGCCAGACGATCGACATTTCGGTCGGCGGCCTCGCCTTGACCGCGCCAGTTCGCGGCGTGGTCGGCGAGAGGATCATCGCCTATTTCGATGCGCTGGGACGGATCGAGGGCCATGTGGTCCGCCATTTCGAACATGGTTTCGCCATGACCGCCGCAATGCACGCGGCAAAAAGGGAAAAAATGGTCAACCAGCTTACCTGGCTGGCCAATCGCAACGCGCTCGACCTGCCGGAAGACCGCCGGCACGAGCGCATCGTTCCCAATCAGGTCGAGACCACGATCCGTCTGCCCGACGGCGGCGCCTTTACGGCGCGCATCGTCGATATTTCGGTTTCCGGCGCAGCCATCGCCTGCGAGAACAAGGCCCCTGTCGGCGCCCTGCTGCACATCGGCCGCCGCCCGGCGCGGGTGGTGCGCTGTCTCGACCATGGCATGGCGCTCGAATTCGCCCTGCCTTTGTCTTATGACGTGTTCGACGCCAATGTCGTGCTGTGACGAAGAAATCGTCAGCCGATCTTCTTCAGTCCGGCGAGGTAGCGGCGGCCATTTTCGGCGTAGTGGCGGGCGCTGGCGAGCAATTTGAGCGCCGCCGGCTCATCGAGCTGGCGGATGACCTTGGCCGGGGAGCCGACGATCAGCGAATAATCGGGAAATTCCTTGTTTTCCGTCACCAAAGCATTGGCGCCGACAATGCAGAATTTTCCGATTTTCGCGCCATTGAGCACCGTCGCGCCCATGCCGATCAGGCTGCCGTCGCCGATGATGCAGCCATGCAGGATCACGGCGTGGCCGACGGTGACGTCGGCGCCGATGGTCAGGGGCGCGCCCATGTCGGTATGCAGCACCGAACCGTCCTGGATATTGCTCCTCGCGCCGACATCGATCCATTCGTTGTCGCCGCGCAAGGTTGCGCCGAACCAGACATTGGCGTCCTCGCCGAGGCGGACTCGGCCGATGACATTGGCGTCGGGGGCGATAAAATACCGGCCCTCCGGGGGCAGTTCCGGCGCGACGCCGTCGAGCGAATAAAGAGTCATCGATTGCGCCTCCCCTGCAAAAACGCTTTCTTGCCGCTCACAAATCTTCGATATCGTAATCGAGGATCGCCATCTGCAAGGTGAAGGACTTGCCCTTGGGATCGTCGGCGGAAATCACGCCCAGGAAATCCTCGCCGCGATTGAGTTCGACCGAATCGGTCTTTTTCATCCGCGCCACGATCTTAAGTTCGTCATTGTCGAACAGGCGGCGCAGATAATCTTGCAGCACCGGGCGCTCGACCGGAATTTTCATGGCGAAAGAGAAGGAGCGGTCGCCGTCCTCGTCATCGACGGAGATCGTGCCGATGGCGCGCTCGCCGAAGCTCACCGCCGCCTGTTCCTCGTCCCTGGGATCGAGACCGACCTTGATGCCGGGCGCGCCGAAGGCGTTACGCAGGAATTCCTGCAATTTGCGCAATTCGCTCTTGTCCAAAACCCCACTCCATCCACTGTTCCGGTTGCGAGGCTTGCC
>NZ_CAIUXT010000241.1 GCF_903903185.1 uncultured Rhodoblastus sp. | reverse complement strand
TGTTGATGTTACGAGGCATGGCGTATCGTCCTAAGTTAGAGTTAGGTGATTCGAGAAAAGGTATTTGTGAAACGACATATAAATAATACGTAGCGCCAAGCTATAGCTATGCGTCCGCATGGCCAAGCTATCGCTGCGCGTCGAGTTGAAAAGTCTTTTGTGAAGGCGCGTATTTTAGGACACCTGCTTCCGCGACGCAATCACAAATCCACGACGAACGCGGCAATGTCATTAATGAAGCGCGCCCTTCTTCACTGCCCCCTCCGAAAAAGCTCTTGGTCGTCCGGTCGGCGCCAAATTCCCCGACAGCGCGGCCCGAAAATCCACCGGCAATTCGCAATCACGCTCTTTTGCGATAGCGCGGGCTTTGACGATGGCCTCACAATCACCATTTGCAGCGCGGACAGGCGCGAATATCAACAAATTGCGCTCCGCCAGACGCCAACCGTTCAAAAGTGGCGCCATTTGTTTCGAAGCGGAGCAAAGGAGACCGCCTGTTCCACAACACATGATGGAGGACATGATGTCGAAAGGCCAAGTGAGAAGCAATAAAGAGGCGAAAAAGCCGAAATCGGATCAAGCTCAATCAAAAAAGCACGCTCCATCTGATTATCAACGCTCGCTGGGAAAAGACGCTCCCACTGATGATCCGTTCAAAAAGAAGGGCTAGAGAGAGTCCGGCATCCCGTGATGCCGGACTTTCTGCGTTTTGGATAGCCACGCCTAAGCGGCAATTCCAAAATACGATCCATTCGGCAATGACATTGCCATCCATTATTTGACAACCAACGAATCCCGGCGCTACTTCAAGTCATTGAAAAAAAACGAATCGGAGAAAAACAATGTCCGAGAACGACAACACCTCGCTGGTCGCGGACGTCCTATCCGCCTACCTGTCGAACAACACTGTAACTCCGGCTGATCTCCACGCAGTTATTGAGACCGTCAAATCCGCGTTTGGTGTTTCCGTTGGTTCAACTCCTGCTCCGGCTGTTGATGAGCCAAAGAAATTGGAGCCCGCCGTTCCGATCAAAAAATCCGTAACCCCAGACGCGATTATCTGCCTCCATTGCGGAAAATCGTTCAAATCTCTCAAAAGGCACCTTCAAACGGGACACGGTTCATCCCCAGATGAATATCGGGCGGCTTTTGGGTTGAAAGCGGAATATCCGATTGTGGCCCCGAATTATGCGGCTCAGCGTTCCTCTCTGGCGTTGAGCCTTGGGTTGGGTCGAAAAGCTGGCGGGGCGGTTGCCGCGAAGAAAGTTGCCGTGAAAAAGCCGGGTGGAAGGAAGGCGGCGCCGAAAACAGCGGCGGAATGAGTGGGTGCAATAAGGAAGCCCGGCAATGGCGGGCTTCCTGCCCGATTACACGCCGGACTCCTCGCATTCGCAAAGAATCGCGAACACGGCGCCCGAAAATCCATCTGAGAATTCTTCCGGAAATTCTGACGGGGATTCCCCGCCCCCTCGACTTGATCGCGCTCAACGATTTGAAGAGGAGGAACAGACGCACTGCCGAAAGATTGGCGATGAAAATCGGCATTGTCGAAATCGGCGAGCACGATGACCCACGTAGTTGTTTCGAGAACGCCCGTGACGCCAACGTTGTCCCGCCGCGCTTTAACGAAAGCGACCCGTCAGAAATCCATTTATTTTTTGCAGAAAACTGTTCAGAAGATCGGGAGCGCGCTGCCCGTTCAAGAAAGTGTCCAGCTTGGTTGGGATTGTGATCCGCGATGATCGCGCGCGATGCGATATTTCCGGGTTAAGCGGGGATTCCGGCGCCGCGACGGGCGGAAAATAGAAAAAACCTCGCTCCAAACGGGCGATGGCGTCCCTTAGCGCATGCGTTTCGCGCTCGATGGCGTCTTCGGACATCGGCGGATGCATACCGCGCAATTGCTCTAACATCACCATACTCGCGCGCTCGTAAATCACGCGGCGCGATTGAGGGGTAGAAATCTTCAGGACGGAAACGACTTTTTCTAAAAGGGGATAATAGTCAGCCATTTTTTCACCATCGAATATTGACCGTCTTTGGCATTGCAAACCAGTCGGCGTCAATCCGAGAAAGGATTGTGCAAGTCGGCAATCCGTCGAAAGCGGCACTTGCGTCGCCTGCACCAACGCTTTCCGAGATTTCCGCTTTTAAGACCCCGCGTCTAGCTTCGCGCTTGGCCTTGGCAATTATGTGAGTTAATGACTTTTATCTAATAATTTGAATGGATTACCGATGAAACTCCTCAAAGAACGCTCCCGCGATGAATTGGAAGCCGCCCTCGTTCACCTCGACGAAATCATCCAACATGTCGTGCATGATATGGAAAAGGCGCCGGGACCGGGACGGCAGCCAATTCTTGACCTCTTCCGCCGTGACCGAAAAAAGATCACACAAGAATTAGAGAAGCGGGGTGACGCTTGAATCACCTCGCCACTGTCCCCCATCACCGACAGGCCCTCGTCCAACCCGCTGGGCCGCGCGCCTGAACGGACCGCTTTTCCGGACGATTGGCCGGGGCATAGCAAGCCAACGTTTATGCGATGATTCAGCGCAGGGCTGTGGGCTCCAGAATCGAGACCAAGATCGGCAACCAAACGTTCCGCGCCACCGGTATCACGTAAGCGTCCACCCGGTGCCATTCTGGCGGCGCGGGGCGCGTGTTTGGTAATGGTTGGACATGGATAGCAACATCTATGTCTAGGCCTATGCGCAGAACCAACACGAACCAATTCATTGAGGTCCGAGCTGAACGGCTCG
>NZ_CAIUXT010000240.1 GCF_903903185.1 uncultured Rhodoblastus sp. | reverse complement strand
TTCCGCTTCGAGTTTATTGACCAGATCGACAGTGGTGTAGAAGCGTCCGCGCTTGCCGGCGCGCACGCAAGCGCGGGCAATGGCGATCGATAGATGAGTCTTGCCGGTGCCAGTTCCGCCGATCAGGACCGTATTACGTTGCAAGTCGATGAAGCGACCGGTGGCGAGATCGCGCACCAACCTTTCATTGATTGGCGTTCCCTCAAAGGCGAAGTCGTCGAGGTCCTTGGCGAGCGGCAGTTTGGCGATGGTCAGCTGATATTTGATCGAGCGCGCTTGCTTTTCGGAGATTTCGGCGGCGAGCAGGTCGCCCACGATGCGCGGGGGTTCGTGCTGGCGCTTGATGCCGGCGCCCATGATCTCGTCATAGGCGGCCTTCATGCCGAACAGCTTGAGTTCGCTCATCAGGTCGAAGATTTTTGTGCGTTCCATCAGCAGGCTCTCCCTGTATCCCTCAATTGATCGTAGCGGGCGCAATCGGCGACAGGCGGAATGGCGAGCTTCAGCGCCTCAGGCGGCTGGATCGGGGCGACCGGGCCAGGATCGCGGCGACGCGCGAGAATGTTGAGGATGACGTCGGCGGAATGGACGCCCTCAGTGAGCGCTTCGGCGCTGGCCGCCTCCACCGCCGATAATCCGTCGGTGAGAACGGCGGCGAGGATTTTGACCATCTGGCGGTCGCCGTCATGCGAACCGGAGAGCTTCTTGCGAACCCGCTCGATCGCGGCCGGCAGCAGCCAATCCTTGAACGGCGCGCCGTTGCGCAGGGCGCCGGGCTTTCGCGCCAGCACGGGCACATAATGCCAGGGGTTGAACCTGGTCTCGCCGCGCCCGAAGACGCGGTCATGCTCTCCAACGATCTTGCCGTCCTGGCGAATGACAATGCGGTCGGCGTAGGCATGGACATCGACAGGCCGACCGACGGCGCTGGCCTGAACCGAGTATTTGTTGCTGTCGAAGCGAACGAGGCAGGTCTTGGACACCGAGGCCGGAACGGCGTGGAATCCGTCGAACCGGCCGACATAGGGGACGAGCTTGGGACGCTCGGCCTCGAACATCTCCCAGACGGTTTTGTCGGCGACCTCGGGATGGGAATTTTCCTTGGCGTGGGCGACGCAGCGATCCGCCAGCCAGGCGTTCATCTCTTCAAAACTCTTGAACCGCAGGCGCGGCGTGAAGAAGCGCTCGCGCACCAGCCCAACCTGGTTCTCGACCTGACCTTTCTCCCAGCCGGAGGCCGGCGTGCAGGCGACGGGCTCGACGAGATAATGCGCGCACATTTGCAGGAAGCGGCGGTTGTACTGGCGCTCCTTGCCGATGAAGACCGCGTCGACCGCCGTTTTCATGTTGTCGTAGATGCCGCGCTGGCAGGCGCCCTTGAAAAAGATGAAGGCGCGGTCGTGGGCGTCGAACACCATCTCCTGGCTTTCCCGCGGATAGGCGCGCACGAAAAACATCCGGCTGTGGCAGAGGCGGACATGCGCGACTTTGACCGTGGTGGTGACGCCGTCGAGCAGGACGATCTCGTGGGACCAGTCGAACTGGTAAGCTTCGCCTGGCGCAAAGCTCAGCGGGACGAAGGCGGCGGCTGTCACGGCGGCATGGGCGCGCCGCCAGGTCTTGGCGTAGCGGCGCACCGCGTCATAGCCACCCTCGTAGCCAAGATCGCGCAGCGTCTCGAAAATCCGGATCAGCGTGAGACGCTCGCGCGCCGGCTTCTCGCCGTTCTCCTTGAGTAGCCGCTCCAGATCCTGCGACCAGCGCCCGAGCTTGGGGCGTGGCTGAACCTCACGCTGATAATCGAAGGCGGTCTCGCCGGAGCGCAGAACCTTGCGGACCGTATTGCGCGAGATCTTCAGATCGCGAGCGATCGCCTTGATCGATTTGCCCTTGTTAGAATGCTCACGCCGGATCCGGCCAATCGTCTCCACAACCAACATCCCCATTCGTCCCCGCTTGCCATGCAATGCGGGTGGCTCTTCCAGCCAATTTTCGGGGGGTCAATCTTGGAAGCCGATCCCCCGCTTCACGGGGTGAAAATTGCACGCCGGTTCACACGTTGAGCGGGTCACTCACAACCTTGTCAGCTGGCACTGCAAGGCAGGCGATCGCTTCTTCAGCTTCAACGATCGCGCCGACGCCGACATGGAACGCCTCGCCGCCAAAGTCGCCGCGCTGCTCGCGTCCTGAAACCATCATCCCCAAAACAGGAAAGCCAAAGCCATGACCATCAAAGCCACGACGCGCGACCTCGGCCTCGCCATCCGCGATTTCCTCGATGACCGAGAGTTTTATCATTTCGAGGAAGGCGCGGACGAGAGCAGCGAGCTCCATGAAAGCGAAGAAACCTTCGAGATCGCCGACGTCGACGTCAGCGATCCGAACAACCTGAAAATCCGGCTCGACAACGGCCAGAGCTTTCTCGTCCGCATCATCGCCGGAGAATGACAATGAGCATCCAGCGCCATAACGAAAACGGCAAGATTATCGCGAAGAAATTCACGATCGAACAAATCGAAGAGGCCGACGATCAAGACGCCGGCTATTGCATCGCCTGCGGAGCGTGGCGAGATTGCTGCGAGCCTGACGCCCGCAAATATACTTGCGATGAATGCGGGCTGCCGCACGTCTACGGCGCGCAAGAACTCGTCATCATGGGGCGTGTTGTCGACGAATGCTGACAAACCCTGCACCGGAGGGGTGAGCCATGCTCTACTGCCGCTTTCCGATCTTCGCGGCCTATGAAGATACCCGGCGCAAACGCCTTGGCGTCCTGCGCCACCAGCAGCGCCAGCGCGATGCCCTGCCGCTTTTCGCCGATCTTATCGCCGCCAGCCAGCCAAGCGTTGACGCTGTCATGATCGAGCGAGCCGAACAGGCCGCAAAATTCGCACAGCAATTGAGGACCAACCGCGCCGCCTATTGGCGCCAGGTCAGAGCCGTCTTTTACGCCATGCCGCCAGTCGAACGGGCGAAAATCAGACAGCTTTTCGAACTTGGCAAATTCGCCCCGCGCGATCCACGCATGTATTCGTACTATTTGCGCGAGGCCAAGGCCGGGCGACTCGACGACCACTTGACCAGCCACGCCCGCGCCGTCGAAACCGGCAAAATCTGGCGGATCGTCAGCTGCCTTGAGCCGGCGAACGACGCCGAGAAGGCAACCGCCCGTACCCGCCTCGACCAGATCAACGCGGAGAACCGCGCCCATTTCAACCGCCAAACTCCATAAGGAGCCTGTTATGCCTTCCAGCAAGCCAACCGCCATCGAACAAGGCTATCTCGACCAGGGATATAAACTGCCCGAAGGGTGGACCTGGGACCTTGTCGCGGAACATCGCGAAAAACGCCAGATCGAGCCGATCTTCGTCCCGCTGAAAGTCACCCTCGGCATAGTCGCTTGGGGCGTGCCGTTCATCGACGGGAAGCCGCTCAAGCATTCGGTCGATGAGGATGAGGATATCGCCAAACAAAACGCCAACAGCCGCGTTCACCTCTCGCTCGGAGATGAATTCACCTACGCCGCCGGCATGGCGGCTGCGATCCGCTCCGCTCTGTCCGAGCGCGCCGTCAAAGCGTTCCGTAAAGCCATCGTCGAGGACGGGGCCGAAGACCTGTTCCGCAAGCTGGAATCCCCCTGCCCCGTCGCCCGAGGATAATCATCATGGGTTGGATTATTTGCATGGCGCCGGAGCGCCTTGAGCCCGGCGAAGACCAGTTGAACTGGAGCAACTCCGAAGGCTTCACGAACGGAGACGATTTCGACACTTTCACCGACAAGGAGCGAGAGACGATGCAGCTGCCGTTTGGTGGGGTGTGGGTTGAAGCGCCTTGGAAGGCAGAGGGATAAAAGCACATAAAAAAACAAAGAAAATATCTGGCATCAACCGTCGGGCCGCGCAAGGGTCAAGCCCGGCGCTTCGCGCCCTTGCGCGGCCCGCCGTCGGCTGCCCGCTTCGGAAGATGAGTTGGAAGAAACTCAAACCGGAGCAAAAAAATGGGCTGGACCTTCGAATACGAAAAACTCACGAAAGAATCTCCCGCACAGCGCATCGCCAGGGATCTCACTTTCGAAACCGAAACCCACAAATCGACGGCTGTCGCCACGGCCACGGTCGGCAAAGTCGTCTATGCGGCGGTTCGACGCGAAATCAAGAATTCGGCCACATCCTACTTCTTCTGCGCTGTCGTCTTGTTCAAGAATTCCGAAAAGGACGGTTTCGGCACGAAATTCATGGACGAAACCGCCGGTCCCTGCGAGATCGACTGTCCCGAGCGCATCTTCAAGCTGCTTTCGTCCGTCGCCGAAATTCCCGATTCGAGCTACGCCGCCGATTGGCGCGCGCGCGTGGAGGCGGCGCGCAAAACGCGCAACGACGTTCGCTCGATGAGCCCAGGTGACATTGTGCGCCTGAGCCATCCCGTGAATTTCGCGAAGGGCCCTTCGGATATCGATGCTTTTCGCTTCATCGAGCGCGTGGGCCGGACGCCGATCTTCGCGCCCCTCACCCAGCCCAACTTTCGCTGCCGCCTCACGCGATACGCGCTCGACGGCGCGACGGTCGAAAAGCCTCAGCCCGCCATTGCGAGCGACGCCCGGCCCGGCGCCCGCGAACCGGCGAGGGTGAGCCTATGAGCGACGACCTCACCTGGTTCACCACGAGGATCAACGGCCACGCGCAGGAAATCCAAATCCAGCCGTGGGAATCGAGAAAGCCGGATGAGACCCGGTTTTTCGACGCGCGCGAAACGCAGATTTTCAACACGGTTCTAAACGAGCTCGGCACGGCCTGGCCGCTCGACGAATACTCGCAGGCAAGACAAGCCATTCTACGCGCCTTTCACAAACTTGGCGCGCCCCCAGCGGCCTGACTGCCGCTCTCTCACCCAACACCCCTTCCACCTCGATCCCCTGGCCGCGCCTGCGCGCGCGCCGGGCGATTGCGTTCGCCTTAAGGAACACCAAAATGAGCAAATCCCGCGATCAGTTCTCCCTGCCGTTCCTCGACACCACCGGCCTTTCAAGCTCCTTCGGACTTTTCGGAGACTTCGGCGCTTCGGAGCCGTCCCTGACCGACGCCGGAGACGACGACGAGGAAAGCCCGCCCTCGTTCCCGCTCATTCCGGCGATCGACTTTCGCCTCACCGGCGACCGCAAACTGGCCCAGGCCTGGAAAGCGCGCGCGACCGACAATATCGCTGCCATTCGACTGCTGCGCCAGATCGAAGGAGAAGCCCGAAACGCGACGCCAGAGGAGCAGGATCGCCTCGCCCTGTTCACTTCGTTCGGCGCCAGTGACCTCGCCAACAACCTTTTCCGCCGCTCGCCCGACGAGACTTTCCCGAAAGGTTGGGAAACCCTCGGCCAGAACCTCGAACAGCTGGCGTCGCCGACTGAACTCGCCAGCCTCGCGCGCGTCACGCAATACGCCCATTTCACGCCGGAATTCGTCATTCGCGCCATCTGGCGCGCCTTGCGCCACCTGGGCTTTTCCGGCGGCCGCGTCCTCGAACCCGGTTGCGGAACCGGTCTGTTCTTCTCGTTGATGCCGCAAGCGCTCGCCGACAAGACCGCGTTGACCGGCGTCGAAATGGATCCGATCACCGCGCGCATCGCCAAGCTCCTCTATCCGAACGCCCGCATCCGCGCCGAGGATTTCACCAAGGCCCGGCTGCCCGAAACCTACGACCTCGTCGTCGGCAATCCGCCGTTCAGCAGCCGCAGCGTCCGTGGCGCCGATCCGATCGGCGCGCTCAACCTTTCCCTCCACGACTTTTTTCTCGCGCGCTCGATCGAGCGCCTTCGCCCCGGCGGTCTCGCCGCTTTCGTCACCAGCCGCTGGACCATGGACAAGACCGACGCCACGGCCCGCGCCTTCATCGCGTCCATGGCCGACCTTCTTTGCGCCGCGCGCTTGCCGGAAGGCGCCATGCGCGCCTGCGCCGGAACCGACGTCGTGGTCGACGTGCTGGTCTTCCAGAAACGCAAAGCCGACCAGACCGCCAGGCCCGCGAACTGGATCGACCTCGACGCAATCATTCCCGCCGAGGACGGCGACGAAGAACTCCTGATCAACCGCTATTTCGTCGAGCGTCCCGGCATGGCGCTCGGCTCGCACGCGCGCACCACGAGCGCCTATGGCCCCACCTATACTTGCCTGCCCACCCACGCCGACGAACACGCGCTTTCGAAACGCCTGATCGAAGCCCTCTACTCCATGCCCACCGAAATCTACACGCCCCAGGCTCCCGTCGAACAAGAGCAGAACACCTTGTTCGACGAGA
This sequence comes from uncultured Rhodoblastus sp., assembly GCF_903903185.1. Taxonomy (GTDB): domain Bacteria; phylum Pseudomonadota; class Alphaproteobacteria; order Rhizobiales; family Beijerinckiaceae; genus Rhodoblastus. The sequence continues at coordinate 16,491 of NZ_CAIUXT010000240.1, read as the reverse complement.
CTGTTCATGTCGGCACGGCCGCCGAAGGCGCAACGATCAAGGAAGGCAGCTTCCTGATCGTAAAAAACCAACTGGCCCAGATCATCGATGGCGCGCCGGCCGCCGTGCAAATCCGCTCCGGCAAGGGCTCCGAAGGCATTCCCGCAAAACACGCCCGCATCGTCAGCAACCTTGTCCAGATCCGTGACGCCGTTCGCGACGTTCTCCGCGCCCAGGAAGCCGATCTTCCATGGGGCGGCGCCCAGGTTCGCCTGCGCTCCGCTTATGCGCATTTCAAACGCGATTTCGGCGCCATCAATCTGACGACGATCGGCGAGACCACGACCGCCGAGGGCGAGGTTCGCGAAACCGTCCGGCGGCCGAACCTTCAGCCCTTCCTCGACGATCCCGATGTCTGGCTGGTTTCTTCCATCGAGGAATATGACGTCGAATCCGGCTATGCCAAGCAAGGCCCGATTTTCACCGAACGCGTCCTCCATCCGCCGACCACGCCGGAAATCGCCACCGCCGCCGATGCGCTCGCTGTCACGCTGCATGAAGCCGGCATGGTCGACATCGACCGGATCGCCGAACTTCTTGGCGTGACCCGCGACGTCGCGATCGCCGATCTCGGCGACCGCATCTTCCTCGATCCCATTGCATCGAAAACCGGCATCGAAATCTGGCATTCCGCCGACGCCTATCTCTCCGGCGCCGTCCGCAAACGGCTCGCAACGGCGAATGAGGCCGCCGCGGACGATCCGCGCTTCCAGCGCAACGTCGAAGCGCTCAACGAAGCCCTACCCGAAGACTTAAAACCTTCGGAAATCACCGCGCGGCTTGGCGCGCCATGGCTCCCGACCGACGTGATCTCGAAATTCTGCGAAGAAATCCTCGGCGTCACAACGCCGGTCTATCACACCGCCGAAATCGCGAGCTGGACCATTACCGTCGGCGCCTTCCTGCAGAACCCGGCTTCGACCACCGACTGGGGCACGCTTCGCCGTCATGCCGGCGAACTCGTCTCCGACGCCCTCAATTCGACGCTGCCGCAGATCTTCGACGAGTTCGAGGAAGACGGAGTCAAAAAGCGCGTCCTCAACGCCGCCGACACCGAAGCGGCCAAAGACAAGCTCGCCAACATCAAGCGCGCTTTTGAGAACTGGATCTGGACCGATTCCGACAGGGCCGAGCGCCTGGCGAAGCTCTATAACGAGCGTTTCAACAATCTGGTCCCCCGCGGCTTCGACGGATCGCATCTGACGATCCCCGGCGCCTCGAGCGTCATCAAGTTCTACCCGCACCAGAAGCGCGCGATCTGGCGCATCCTGTCGGCGGGATCGACTTATATCGCCCACGCCGTGGGCGCCGGCAAAACCTTCACCCTCGCCGCCGCCGTGATGGAGCAGAAAAGGCTTGGCCTCATCACCAAGCCGATGATGACCGTGCCCGGACACTGCCTCGCCCAGGCCGCCCGCGAATTCCTGCAGCTCTATCCCACCGCCCGCATTCTCGTCGCCGACGAAAGCAATTTCGTCAAGGATAAGCGCCAGCGCTTCCTTGCCCGCGCCGCGACCGCCAATTGGGACTGCATCATCATCACCCATTCGGCGTTCAAGTTCATTGCCGCGCCGGCGGCGTTCGAACACGGTCTCGTCACCGATCAAATCGGCTCCTACGCCGAACTGCTCAACCGGACCAGCAAGGAAGATCGCGTCTCGATCAAGCGCATCGAGCGGATGAAAGAGGGCATGGAGGCCAAGCTCGAAGCGTTAAAGAGCCGAAAAGACGACATGCTGACGATCGCCGAAATCGGCGTCGACCAAATCCTCGTCGATGAAATGCAGGAGTTCCGAAAACTCACTTTCACCACCAACCAAAGCACCTTGAAAGGCGTCGATCCCGACGGTTCGCAGCGAGCCTGGGACCTCTACGTTAAAACCCGCTTCCTCGCGACAAACCTCTCGGGGCGCGCGTTGATCGCAGCCTCGGGAACGCCTATCACCAACACGCTCGGCGAAATGTTCACGATCCAGCGGTTCTTCCAGCCGGAAATGCTCGAAGAGCGAGGTATTCAGGAATTCGACGCCTGGGCGGCCGCCTTCGGCGAAACCACCACAGACCTCGAATTGCAGCCCTCGGGACTCTACAAACCGGTTACCCGGTTCGCGCAATTCGTCAATATTCCCGAATTGATTTCGATGTACCGGGATTTCGCCGACGTCGTCTTGAAAGCCGACCTTCGCGAAAACCTGAAACTGCCGAACATAGCCGGCGGCCAGCGCCAGATCGTCGCCGCTCCCGCAACCCCCTCGTTCAAGGCCTATCAAAAGGTTCTCGCCCAGCGCATCAAGGCGATCGAACAACGCCAGCGCCGCCCCAAAAAAGGCGACGACATTCTCTTGTCGGTCATCACCGACGGCCGCCATGCCGCGATCGATCTTCGCTTCGCAGACAAAAACCAGCCCAACGAGCCCGAGAACAAGCTCAACTCGATGATCCGCAAGGTTTTCGAGATCTGGCGCGACACGTCCGACCGCCGCTATCGCCGGCCGGACGGCGCGCTCGATCCCACGCCCGGCGCGACCCAGATGATTTTCTCCGACCTTGGCACGCCGGCCGTCGCCGAATCGCGCGGTTTTTCCGCCTATCTCTGGATCAGGGAGTCGCTGATCGCTCTCGGCGTTCCCGCGTCCGAAATCGCCTTCATGCAGGATTTTAAGCGTTCCGCCGCCAAGCAGCGCCTGTTCAACGACGTGAACGGCGGCAAGAAGCGCATCCTGATCGGCTCTTCCGAAACCATGGGCACGGGCGTCAATGCCCAGCGCCGTCTGATCGCGATGCATCATCTCGACGTGCCCTGGCTTCCGTCGCAAGTCGAGCAGCGCGAAGGCCGCATCGAGCGCCAAGGCAACCAGAACGACGAAATCCAGCTCTATGCCTATGCAACCAAGGGCAGCGTCGACGCAACCGGCTGGCAGATCCTCGAACGCAAGGCCCGCTTCATCGAAATGGCCATGTCCGGCGACCGTTCGATCCGCCGCGTCGAAGACGTCGGCGCGCAGGCCAGCCAGTTCGGTCTCGCCAAGGCCATCGCCTCGGGCGACGAACGCCTGATTCAGAAAGCCGGTCTTGAAGCCGAGATCGCCCGCTTGGAGCGGTTGCGGCAGAACCACTTCGACGAGCGCATCCTGACCCGGCAAAAAATCGACCGTCTCGCGCGCAACGCAGACGAAGTGCGACAACGCATCTTGCAGGTCGAGGCCGACATCGAAAAGCGGAAACCCACGCGCGGCGACGCCTTTACGATGACCGTCGACGAAAAGCTGTTCAGCGAACGCAAGGACGCCGGATCGTTGCTGCTCAAGCACGTCATCAAAGCCAAGACGGAGAGGCCTTTCCATCCCAGGCCGATCGGCGCCATTGGCGGATTCGGTCTGCGCATCGCCAAAAGCCCTTTCGGCTATCCGGCGCTCGCCATCGCGCGCACCGGATGGAACGAAATCGTCGAGACCGACAGCGAACTGTCGCCTCTTGGCCTGATCTCGCGACTGGAGCACCTGCTCACCCGCTTCGAAGCCGAGCTCAAGGAAAACAACGCGACCATCGCCCACGCGGAAACCTGGATTCCCTCGCTGACGGCGCGCCTCGGCGTTGCTTTCGTGTTCCAGGACGAGCTCGACGACAAGCACGCGGAACTCGAGGCGATCAATGAATCGCTCGCCGCGACGAAGGCCGAGGACGAAAGCGATCTCACCGCCAACGCGGCCTGATCGTTCAAGATAGATCGACGCCGTGGTCGATCTACCTTCCGCTCGCCCCCGGCGGTAGGGTCAAGGCAAAATCTGGCTGTAAACGTGCGCTATGCAACTTTATGGCGTTTTCTCAGTCACCCGGCCAGGCGTCGTCGCGCCAGTCGCGAGCGGTATGAATGACGCGCAGGATTGACACGGCCCGATCGCTATCGGTCAGGGCATAGGCAATGATGTAAGGCAGGCGGCGCACCGATTTTTCATAGGTTCCGGCGACACGGCCCGGGTGGCCGGTGGCGAACTCTCCCAAAGCGGCCCCCGTCTCGCCAAGGGCGACGGCAACCCGGCGCGCAGCTTGCGGGTCATCAGCAGCAATGTATTCGATTTGCGCGCGAATATCTGCCTTGGCCGCGTCAGACCATTCAACGCGTCTCACCCTTGCGCGGCTTTCTTGCGTTCGGCGGCGTCAATGACGGCGTGAAGTTCCGCGATGACTTCGTCATGCGGAGTCACCCGCCCTGCCGACACGTCGGCCAATCCTTGCTGGATGCCCTCAATGATCGCAAGTTCCCGGTCTACATAAGCTGAGACCGCCTCGGCGGCGAGATAAGAGCGGCTGCGCTTGGTGCCCCGCGACAGGCGCGCCAACTTTTCGTGAACCGCCACCGGGACGCGGATCGTCATTGTCGTGCTGTCCATGGGGATTGCCTTTGTGGTTGTATGTGTACAACCTAACACATTGTAGCCGAAGCGCCATCCAAAAGCTTCGCCAACAATGTTGTATGGACTCCCCGCATATGATACAACATTATTGTAATTGTTGTACAAAGAGGCAATCACTATGGCTACGTTTCCGTCGTCCGACTGGACCCGAAAATCGGGCGACATTTTCGAGGCGGCGCGACGCGGCCCGGTCACGATCACGCAACGAAAGCGCCCCGCCTTCGTCGTTATGACAGTTGACGAATTTCAACGGCTGACGGCCACGGACACGCGGCGACACTATACAATCGATACCTTACCCGACGAGCTTTTTGCAAAGGCAGAAGCCGAGATCGCGCGCTTGAAGCGGGAGCACGAGGAATGACGCGCGACGCGCTCACCAGCGGCGCCGTCATTCGTTTTCCGTTTCTTTGGGGCTCAGAAGCTCAACGAGGCGAAACCGAAGGACGCAAACGTCGCCCTACAGTGGTGGGGTTCCGCCTCGATGACGATTTGCTATTGCTATTTCCTATTACGACCAAGGAACCAAGCAAAGATCGCTTTTTCAGGGAGGTTCCCGACACCGAAAAACGGCGCGGTGGGTTGGACGCAGACCTGCGCATGTGGATCATACTTGATGAAGTGAACGTCGATTCCGTTCGTCAATCGCACTATCTTGAGCCTGATTGCAAAATTGGACGCTTTAGCCGAGCCTTTGTATTGCAAATATTTGAGGCGTGGGCGCGAGAACGTCAGTCCCGTCGCATACTCGTCACGAGCCGCCGAGGACTCGTCACGAGCCGCCGAGGATAGTCCAATCGCGCGAAATCGCGCCAAGATAAACAAAAATGGAAGGATGTCAGCACGGGCCGCGCGCCCGCCGCAAAGGGTGGGTTCGGTCGGCCGCTGCGCTAGTCCGCCCGAATCCCGGCGCCAGCGCCGCCTTTGCCCCGATCGCGCGTCCGCGCTCCTGAAGATCCTGTTTCGGAAAAAAATATCGAAACGGGACCAGCAGGAGAAAAATTATGGAACAGAATATCGAACTGCGCATCGTCGATCCCAAAACCCTGAAATTCATCGACAACAGGGATCCCCGCCACATCCCGGCAGATCGGATGGCCGACGCCGCTCTGAAAGCCAACGCCAAGGCGATCGGCTTCCTTCAGCCGCCCCTGTTCTCGCAAGAAGAGGACGGCTCGCTCACCATCATTCTCGGTCGCCGCCGCGTGCGAACCGCCATCGCAAATAAGCAGAAAGAGCTGGCGATCCTCGTCAAGCCGGCCGATCCGCTCGACAATATGCGCGCCGTCTCCGAAAACGTCATCCGCGCGCCAATGTCGCCCGTCGATCTGTGGCGCTCGATCGAATCCCTCGCGTCCGAAAACTGGACCGAAGAGGCCCTTGCCACCGCCTTCGCCATTCCCGTCCGCCAGGTGCGAAAGCTGCGGCTCCTGGGCAATATTCTGCCCGCCATCCTCGAACATATCGGCCGGGGCGACATGCCGTCGGAGCGGGAACTCCGCGTCATCGCAGCGGCGCCCTTGTCCGAACAGACTGAGGCCTGGGAGGCCAACAAACCCAGGAAAAAAGCCGAGGTGTCGTGGTGCGACCTCGCCAGAGCGCTTTCCAAACACGAGATGTTCGCCCGCAACGCCAAATTCGGCGAAAAGGAGCAGACCGCTTTCGGCATTGTCTGGATCGAGGATCTTTTCGCTCCGGCCAACGAAGACAGCCGCTATACGACCGACGCCGAAGCATTCCTCGCCGCTCAGCGCGCCTGGCTCGAAGCCAACCTTCCCGAAAATGGCGAAATCATCGAGGCCGACGACTACGGCAGCGCTAAACTGCCGAAAGGCGCCGAGCGCGTTTGGTCGTCCAAACCCGCCGAAGGCGATCGCATCGGCTTTTACATCGCCCCGCGCGACGGAAGCGTCAAAGATATCGCCTTCCGCCGCCCCACGCCGTTGAAAGGCGAGAATTCCGCCACAGCCGGCGGCGACGATTCCGGCGCGATCCCGTCGAAGACAAGGCCCGACATCACCAACAAGGGCATGGAAATGATCGGCGAAATGCGCACGGAAGCGCTGAGCGCCGCCCTGACTCAGTCTGAAATTTCCGACCAGACGATCATCGGTCTGCTCCTGCTCGCGCTCTCGGCGGACAATGTGAGCATTCGCACGAATGACTCCACTCCGACCCGTTCGCTCGTCGCGAAAATCGCGGAAGGCGGCAAACTCACCTCCGACACAACCCTCATCCGATCGGTCGCGGTCGAGGTGCTGCGGAACACCCTGAACTGCAAGCTCAAATACAACGGCAGCGGTTTGGCCGCCCGCATCGCCGGCGACGAGATCGGCGCCGACGCCGAACTTCCGACCATGGCGACCGACGACTTTCTGTCCACGCTGTCTCGCAAGGCGCTCGAACAGCTTGGATCCGGACTCGGCGTCCTCCCCAGGCAAAGGGTCAAGGAAACGCGCGTCGCGATTGTCGAACAGGCCCGCGACACCCGCGTCGTTCTCCCGGCCGCCCACTTCGCCCTCAGCGCCGAAGAGAGCGCCAAATTTTCGCAAGAGCCATACCGCTATGGCGTCAACACCGAAGCCGAGGCGGACGACGGGACGGACGAGAACGGCGATTTAGCCGAATTCGGAGAGTCCGGCGAGCCGCCTCACGGCGAGACGGAGGACGCTGGCGAAGCCGAAACCTCCTTCGAAGACGACGAAGCCGAGCAGGGCAAGGCCGCCTGACGCTGACGCGACGTTTCGCCTCTTGCTGACGCGTGGCGACTTCAGCGCGCCACGCGCGGCGACTGCGCTGCGAGCAACTTCATGGAGCAACCTCATGCCCTTCATCGCTTATGCAGACCGCGGCGGCATCATCGGCTTTGGCATTAGATGCCCGCCCAGCGCGCTCCCTATCGCCCGCCATCTCAACATTGACAGGCTCAAGACCGTTGTCTCCGCCGTCGCCAGGCATGCCTACGACAACCAAACGCTTCTCGTTCCCGGCATCCCCGAGGCAGTTGATGGCGATGATGCCCTCGACGCGATGTTTTCTATCACTTCAGCCATTGCCGTTCGCCTGAAGGAGCATGCGTCATGAACGCTCAACAGCTGTCACGCCGGCTCTCGGCGCGTAAAATCGTCGCCCAACGTCTCGCGACGAATTTGATCGTCCACTGTGAACGCGCCGCATCCGGTCGCAATGGAAAACGCGCGGATCCGGCATTTTGGAACAAGACCGACTGGCGACATTACCTCCACATCGCCTGCCGATCGCCTGCGAGCTCTCGCCTGCCCGCTCTCTACCGCGACATCGGCGAGATCGAAAACACCCTGCATGAGGCTGACAACAATTGTACATTGGACAAGGAGATTTCCGCCATGACGACAACCGCTCACTCACCCGAAACCATTCGCATCCGCGAACTCAATGACGCTTTCCGCCGCGCGCCGTCGAAACACGGCCAATTGGTCTGGACCAGCGGCATATCCATTCTGCCATTTGACGAGCAATTGGCGATCATCGCCAAGGTCAAGGGTTTCGACGACTTCTCGCCCGACAACGACCCCCACGGCGAGCACGATTTCGGCTCTTTCGATTTTAAGGACGAGAAAATCTTCTGGAAAATCGATTATTACGATCAGAACATTGAATATGGCTCCGAGGACCCGGCCGATCCATCACAAACCACCCGTGTTCTGACCGTCATGCTTGCTCGCGAAAGTTGAGACTCGCGTGCTCCCAGCAATAACTTCAGCCCGTCGAACGCTAACGCGCTCGGCGGGCTTTTTTTTGCTCACGCGTTTTTCGTCCTGCCCGAAGTCGTGCAATGCACTTCCTTCGGAGTCTCCACTCAACGGACGTGCCTAAGTTGCGGGCGGCCGGAGACCGCCGCGGCGCTGGGGCTTGTGGGCGCCTTTCGGCTTTCGGGCGCCGGGCTGGCGCGCACCGGCGCTTGCGGGCAGCCGCCGGGGCTCGCGTGGTGACGCCAAAGAAAAGGCCGGAAGACGCGATGTTTCCTCCGGCCTTCGGCTTCGTCCTCGCCGATCAACTCAGTGCCGACACTCGAAAATCAGGCCGCCTTTATAGGTCAGCTCGCATGAGTTCGTGCTATCCGGCAAAATGAACGCCTCGTTTGGCCGCCCTTTGTATCGGCACACAAAGGTCAGTGGCCGATGAGCCTGCCGCAAATTGTGCCAGCCTTGCACGATTATATCCTCCGGCATCTTATTGCCTTTGTATTTCTCCTCATCCGGCGGCAGGAATCCTGGTGGATTAGATTTTCCCTCGATCAAATCAATCCCCACAATGTCGGGTTTGCACAAAGACGCTGCCCCAGCGCCATACACTGAGAGACCCAAAACCAACACGACAGCTATAAATCTGATGTGATACCGCATAAGTATGACCCCTTGCTATATAGTTAGTGTGATACGACGTAAAATTGAGATCCAGACTCATAAGAATTGCTGGTCGTCCAATTGATCGTGCGGTATTGGGCAGACCGATTCGCCCATTGATCCATGACTTGAATCCCCTGGTCGTTCTGTCCCAGGTAAATCGCCGTGTGGCTCTGGCCAACAGTGTTCGTATACGTCCCATCCGAGCCAAATGTGGCGATCACCGTACCAGCCGCGATATTGGTGTTGCCCTGCACTTGAGAGCCGGGAACCCACGTCGAGGTCAAGCCAACATTCGACGTCGCCTGGGCCAGCGCAACGCACTGACCCGAACCAACACTTTGGCCTAAGAAATCCGCATAACCCGATGCAAGAGTCGCTCCGGCCACCCCGCTTCCAGTTCCGGTGAACGTCGGAGAACTCGCCCCATCGGTCTGGATCACCGTCGTACCGACCACTTCCCCGGTGTCGACAAGAAGCTGGCCGCCCTGCGGATAAGTGTAAGCCGGAAGACCAGGCTCCGGATACGTCGGGACCACATGCAGCGGCACGCCGCTCGGCATCTGCACTTGCGGATCGGCCCGACATTCTTTCGATCCCGAAAACGCGAGCGCCAAAATGATCAGCGCGGCAGCCAGCCGCGACAACCTTTCTCCATCAATATTCGGTCCCGACCGAATATCCCTCGACATTCTCTCTTTGCGCAAAGCGCTCTCCTGAAGTTGAAGCAACCTTCCAAGAGAGCCAGCGAACGGCGCGAACTCGAAGCGCCTTTTTTTTAAAAAACGTAAATATGCAATGCACTCCCCGGTAGGCGAAGTCGGACGGCGGGCGAGCGTTTCTCGGGCTGGGCGGAGGCCGGCTCTCAAGGGAGCAGTCTACAATCGCTATTCCGGCTTCGATCCGCCAATGCTGTGCGGCTTGAGGGAAAAATAATCGCGCTCGCCGGTCAGCATCAAGGCGAACGCATCGATCGCCGCCACGACAGTCGAACCAGAATAGTAGAGCGGACCTCCGACCTTCATCTTCGACATTTCCCCAATGACCGTACTCCTGCATTTCCCGAGAAACGAAAGCAAGGCAGGGCTGTCAACGTGTGCATCGGAGCGCGTCGTGCGTCTGGTCATGACGTTTCGCCTGGCGTCCCACGCAATTGGAACGGAAGATGCCGGCCACGCACATAACCGCGTGAGATAACGGCATTGGAATCTGCCGCCAGTTCAGTGAGATCATGCAGAAGTGCGCGGATCGCCTGCCGGGGATCGCCGCCGAACTCCAAAATAACAGCGTCGATTTCATCGTCTGTTGCCCCGACGCCCGTTTTCCGTCCAGCCTCTAACGACATGGTTCCGCTCCGATGAAAAGAGAACAGACAAAGAACACTCCCGAGGCCGGGAGTCAAGGCTGACCCCATCGACCTATCCCCGTTGGCGCGGCATAATCCGTTCCATGTGCAATCTTTACGGCCTCTCCAAACCCCAGGACGCCATGCGCGCGCTGTTCCGCGTCGTGCATGACAAGACCGGCAACTTGGCGCCGCCGACCGGCGTCTTTCCAGACTATTCCGCGCCCATCGTCCGCGTCACTGACGGCGAAAGGGAATTGACGATGGCCAGGTGGGGAATGCCGTCACCGAAATTTGCCTTGAAAGGGCGGGCAACCGACCCCGGCGTCACCAATGTACGCAACCGGCTTCGCCGCATTGGAGGCGCTGGCTATGCGCAAGCGCCCGCCGCCGTATGCCATGCTGCTGAATTATATCCGCTCATGGATTCACATGGATTTAGCCTTTTTAGTGCCGACGGCGCTGCGCATCGGCAACATTCGAAGCCGCTCGACCACTTCAGCTGTCGACTGCGAGAGGTCAATCGTCGCAAAGCGCATGCGATGGCCCTGGATGAGCGCCGATTCATCAACGTCGAGGCCAATAGCCGGATAAATCAGCATGCCGTCCGCATTCAGCGAGAGCGGGTCATTCTGGCGCTCCTGGCTGCGCAAATAGGCATAGAGCTGATAGAGATGGCCAGTTTTGAAGCGGAAGCCGCCCCGTTGCCCCGGCGTAAGAATGTTGGTGAATTTGGTATCGATAATGATCCGGCGGCCGTCAGTCTCGTTTTCGAGAATTATATCGGTGATCATAATCGGCAGATAGCTGCGAATGCCCGCTGACGCCTCGCTCACCGGCCAGACATATTGCTTGCCTGGATACACCCGCCAGCCCTCGTCCCTAGGAAGTTCGCTCGCGAAGAAATTGCCGACGGCCTTCTCGAACAGTTTCCGAAACTCAGTTTCCTCCCGCTGCGCTTTTAGCAGTGTCCGCGCCCCGGCGGACTCCGTCGGCAGAACAAGATCGAAGACAGCCTTTGCCAGCGAGACCATGAGGCGGTCCTCACCTTCATGGCGAGCGATCTGATCCGATGCGATTTCCGAGCGGGTGGGCTTCTTACCGGATACGCCAACACGCCCGAGCGCATTGGCAAGCATGCGGCAACGATGCGAGAGATCGGCATCCTCGAGCCAGCCCGCAAGCTTTGCGAGCGCGGCGCGCACGATGCGGTTGCGCGGCGTATCGATGGTGAGTTCTTCAAACCGGCAGGCGACTTCACCCCTACGAAACAGATCGTTCGAAACGGTTTCGAGGATGTCGATGCGGCCTCTCACGCGCCGAAGAATTCCCTCTCGGCGGCGATAACCAAAGCTCAAATTGCGTCGCTGGCGCTTCTCGGTTGCGTAACAGAGAAGCCGCGCAATCAACGATTTGAAGTCAGGGGAGTCCTCGACTTCCGCCTCGAAGCGGTCATTGAACTGCGCCAGCCCCGAGGCATAGAGAAACAGAAGCCAAACATTGCGGACAGGAATTTTGTCGAGGGCGAGCGGTGCCTGCTCTTCGGGGCCGAGCTGTTCGAGGACCGCTTCCATCACAGCCCTGCAAGCAGCCGCTGCGTCGATGTCCTTGCCTTGTCGGGATTGTCGAACCAGTACTCTTCAAGCAGCGGTCCGATCTCCGTTTCGACGACCTGCCGGAACCATGCAGCGGTATCGGCAATCGTTTCACCCGGTCCCGGCGTCACGAAGCTATGACCGATTTTGAACTGCGCGCCCAGAGACCGGTCATTCTCGATCTCACCATTGAGCTCGCTCATCAGCCGCTTGATGGTATCGACGGTGGCGGCATCCATGCCGGCGTTTTCGACGCACCACGCCTTCCAGCGGTCATTGAGCTGCGTCTGGAGGGAGACAAACGCAAATCGCCGGCGAAGCGCAAAATCGACAAGCGCGAGCGACCGGTCGGCGATATTCATCGTGCCGATGACATAAAGGTTAGGTGGTATATGGATACGCTCGCCCTGCTCCTGCGGGTAAGCAAGCTCGATGGCTTCTTCCTTGTTGCGCTTGTCCTTCTCCAGAAGGGTAAGCATTTCACCGAAGATTTGCGCGGGATTGCCACGATTGATTTCTTCGATAATGACGACGAACGGCCGGTCGCGCTCTGCGCGCGCAGCCTCAACGGCCTCAAGGAATGCGCCGTCGATGAGCGATAGCTGACCATTGCCATCCGGGCGCCAGCCGCGCACAAAATCCTCATAGGACAGCGAGGGATGAAACTGGATAGCGCGGGTGCGCTTGCGCGCGACCGTAGGGTCTTTTGTGCCTATCAGGGCGTAGGCAAGACGCTTGGCAAGCCAAGTCTTTCCGGTTCCTGGCGGTCCCTGAAGGATCAGGTTCAGCTTGGCGTTCAACCGGCTTAGGGCGCCACGAAGTTCGGCATTCGGCAGGAAGCACCCGTCACTGATGATGTCTTCAATGCCATAGGATTCGAAGACCGAATCCTCCAGTTCGGCCTTTTCTTCCTCTTCTTCGCGCTCGATCTCGGTGACCGTTGTGCTGCGCGGGCGGTACTTCTTCGCGAAATACGGTACTCGCAGCCAGAATTCATAGTCCTGCTTGTGATCGCCGAAGGCGAATTGGATTAGGCGGCGAGCCAGATCATCTGTCGCGTCGGCCTCCACGATTGTAACGCGGTAGGTATAAAAATACCAGTCTTTGCGCTCGGCGAACGCCGTCCAGTTGACCTTAACAGTCTTGCCGTCCTTCGTGGCCGCCGTGATCGTACCAATGGCTTTGATACGCATGCAGGAAACCGGCTTTTCCTGGTTATTGAAAGGCAGCCCGTATTTCTTCACGAACGAGGCTTTGATAGCGATTCGGTCGCCCGGCTTCATACGCTTGACGTGGTCCGAGAACTTTTCGTCATAGCCGTTCTGCCAGATACCCTCCGAAAGAAACCGATCAGTCTGGTCGTCGGCGCCATTCCAGATCGCTCCGACAAACCAGAATTGGCGGTTCGGATCGTCGAAGAGGTCGGCGGCCAACTCTTCCTCAGGCGCGGGCGCCTCTTCGTCTTCGTCGCTTGAGGCATCACGGAATCGACTCTGCACGTCCTTAAAAAGCGCCAATGCGCTCCCGTGATCGAGGTGGGTTTCGCGGCCGTCGGGCGTCAAAACCCAACGTCCCCGCTGCTTGCGGTCGATGAGGCCGGCCTTGACCAAATAGAACCGCGCCCAAGCGACATTGTTCTCAAACTTGGATTGGCCGTTCTTGTTTGTATCGGCAAGCTCTTCCTTGGCGACATCCGCAAGCTCGCGGACTTTTGCAATCACTTCCTTTGGTTCGCTTGCTCCGCCGAGAGATCGCAAAGCATCAAGGACGGGCGCAAAATACTGCACAAATTTCGGGCCAACCAAAGCCTTGCCCTCGTCGGCCAGCGCGGATTGAAAGTCGGGGTCATCCGGCGCAGTCGGAGCCCAGTCGAATAGGGCCAGTTGCTGTTGCCTGACGAAGGCATCAGGATCATCAACCTGAAGACCGCTATCTCGGGCGGCAGCGAGGAATCCTTGGAGGGCCGAGCCATCAAGAGTGCCGGTCTCGAGGTTCTGCCGGTTGACAACGATGGCGCTTGTCATCGGCCAGCCATTCTGGACGGCAATCTGCACGAGATCACCAAGATGGCGGTTCATATCGTAGCGAACCTTTTGCCAGTCCGCGCCGTTGGCCTTCGCCAGATCGCCATAGCTGATGAACCTGCGCTCGCGCGCAGCTTTCAGAATCGTTCGATATGTCGTCTTCAGGTCGAGTCGGCCGGTCATGGCGGTAAGTTTATTGGACGAAATCCCCTGTGACTACGCAGTGTGGACGAATTTGACGGGTGTAGTCCTTCTTTCTCGCGTCGGGCCGACGAGACACCGCCGTTTTGGTCATCTTCGCCCTCGTCGAACGTGAATGGGCGCTATATGCTGTCGACAATCAGGGGAGGCAAGCGCATGACCGAGATCAAACATCTGATTGAGGAATGGATCGAGATGCGCGGGACGCTCCAGCGCCAGCTCAAAATGCTGGAATCTGGGGAAATGCGCACCGGAACCGACGTCTCCGACAGCACGACACAGGCGACTATCGCCCGAATAAAACGGTGGATCGACGAGATGAACTCGCTGCTGAAGGAATTTTCGCGCACGCACGCGCTGTAATCCTGGCGTTTCGGTGTCGAGAGGATGCCGGAGCGTTTTTCAAAATTCTTGCCGCCCGTCTGTCCGGCGTGGCCGACGTTGCCGGATTGGTTCCTCCGTCGGATGCGTACTTTGATGCGATGGAATCGCTGCGCCCAAGAGTCGCTTTTCCCCTGGTTCGTCGGGCAGTTTGCCGCAGATTCAGCAGTGGCGTCTTGCCGAGCGTTCCCAACCAGGCGCAGTGACCCTTGGACGGGGTCGGCAGCCGACCCGGGTGATGTGACTGGAATCGGCGGATTGCCGGCATAGCGCGAAGGACCGGTCCCGAGAAAACACCAGTCGAAGGCTGAATGGCAAGGATGCGCCAGGAACGGACGTAAGGCGTTGGCGGCTCGAACCTGTGTTATCTTTAGAAAGCCGTCGTTCAAGTCGTTTCTTTTTCTGGGCCGGACCGCGCCAAATGCTGGTTCAATCGTTCGATACGATGGCACCGGTCTTGATGGAACTCGCATTGCCTTCGGCGAACGAACAATGATGCTCGGTGAGACTGTTCGATGAATCCGCACGCCGCCAGTCGCTTCACCACCGCTCCAACGGAATTGCGCGACAGGTGGTCGGGCGCAGGCGAGTTCGCCTTGGGTCAGCGGAACGTCAACCGTTTGCATATCGTTAGAGACGGGGGAACGCTGCCCGCTCAGCCGCAGCAGCACCGCGACGCAGCGTCGCTCGCTGTCGCGGATCAACGGCGACGGTCTGGGAAACGTCGCCATAAATGACCGCGATCTGCAGTAATACATTCTTCGGGCAGGAACTGCCGTTACGAAAATTTGCCCATTGACTCGATTGCGTCGAAAAGCGGTCCAAAAAACAAAATTGATTCTGATCAAGGAAACACATTCGCCATCATGCATCATATGGAGTTGCGTTGTTTTATGGCTGCCATATACTAGACGTGTTTAGCATGTTCACGGTAAGTGCATGTTAAAATTAAGGAATCTTGGATGCGGAGGAGGTTTCAACCGTCCGGCAGCGGAAAAAGTGTTTGTATAAGAAATGAGTTTGATTCTCAACCCAAACAATTCATCGCCACAACTTTTGCGGAGAGCGCCTGAGGCCGGAAAGCCGCTAGGGCAGTTCGGAGCTCCGCTGGCGCCGTTGCTTTGCCTGGAGACGAGCGATGACCAACACGATTTTGAACACTACGGCGACAACCTCCTCCCTAACGATGAACGGCGCGCAGTTGATCGACGACAAGCAAGCTTTTTTAGACGCATCGAATGCCGTATATTCGCGAAGCGTGCCTTCAGATTTAAAGTTATTGACAACACCCAGCGGCACTCCTCTCGTTATGACGAACGACGCTGACGGTTTTTACGCTGAAGCGTTTGACTATAATAGAAATATCATCATTTCATTTGAAGGTACTTCAAGTGATAATGGTGCAGAATATAAAAAAGGAAGTTTTGCTGCGGATGAGTTGATAAAGAATGACCATATACCGGCATCATTTTTATACGCCCAAGACTTTTACAACGAAATACGCCGGTTTTATCCTTATCCAACCAATTCAATTTACGTAACCGGTCACTCGCTGGGTGGTGCTGAGGCAGAATATGTCGCCGAGCAGAACCCGGGGGTAGCGGGCGGCATAACGTTCGGAGCACCAGGTTTGCCCGGCTATGAGGGCCTTTTCCCAAACGCGAACGTTTCAAACGTTTACAATTATATCGACTACGGTGATCCAATAGGCAATTACGCGGGCGATGCATACAGCGCTTATTCGGCATACTCGCTAACAGGTTATCACTACGGAAACGTCTTGCTGGTTGGCTCGATCGGCGACAAACTATCACCGATTATTGCGGCTTGGGATGTTTATCACGAAGACGTCCCTTTGCATGCGTTGACCAACTACGCTTCTGACCTTGGCCTGAAATTAGACACGATCCCCGATACGTCGAGCACGCAATCCAAAAAAGTTATGTTCGAGGGTACAGACGCAAATGGCCAGTACGGCCTTTGGGTGAGTGATGGAACTGCCGCTGGGACTAATGAACTGAAGAGTTTCGGAGCCTACGGAAATGCGAACCCGCCGTCCAACTTCGTACCGTTCGGTGGCGAGGTGCTCTTCACAGCTGGTGGCGG
>NZ_CAIUXT010000239.1 GCF_903903185.1 uncultured Rhodoblastus sp. | reverse complement strand
GTCGGCGGCCTGTTCGTGATGGAGGCCTTTTCGGTCATCGTCCAGGTCGCCTCGTTCAAGCTGACCGGCAAGCGCGTGTTCAAAATGGCCCCGATCCACCATCATTTCGAGCAATTGGGCTGGTCCGAGCCGCAAGTGGTGGTGCGCTTCTGGATCGTCGCTTTCGTTCTCGCCCTGATCGGCCTCACGACATTGAAGGTGCGCTGATGATTCCCGTCACCTCATTTTCCGGCAAGCATGTCGCGCTGTTCGGCCTCGGCGGCTCCGGCCTCGCCACCGCGCGGGCGCTCAAAGCCGGCGGCGCGATGGTTTCCGTCTGGGACGACGCCCCGGCCTCGCGCGAAAGGGCCGAAGCGGAAGGGTTTGTCCCGGTCGATCTGCGCGAGGCGCTTTGGCCGGATTTTGCCGCCCTGCTGCTCTCGCCCGGTGTGCCGCTGACCCATCCGATCCCGCATTGGAGCGTCGAACTGGCGCGCCAGGCCGGCGTCGAGATCATCGGCGACATCGAGCTGTTCTGCCGCGAACGCGCCCTGCACGCGCCCGGCGCGCCGCTGATCGCCATCACCGGCACCAATGGCAAGAGCACGACCACGGCGCTGATCACCCATATTTTGCGCGAGGCCGGGCTGGATGTGCAGATGGGCGGCAATATCGGCGTTCCGATCCTCGAACTGGATCCGCCCTCGCCCGACCGCATCCATGTGATCGAATGTTCGACCTTCCAGATCGATCTCGCGCCCTCGCTCGATCCGAGCATCGGCCTGCTGCTCAACCTGACGCCGGACCATCTCGACCGCCATGGCGCGATGGAAAATTACGCTGCGATCAAGCAAAGGCTGGTCTCGGCTTCGGAATTCGCCATTGTCGGGCGCGACGACGACTGGTGCGAGGCGATATTTCAGGGGCTCAAACAGGCCGGGCGCTCGGTGGTCGGCGTCGCCAACAGCCGTCCCCATGCTTTGGCCACCATCTGTTGCGAGTCGGGCCGGTTGCGCCGCGCCTTCGCTCTGCCGGCGCTGAAAACGCTCGAAGAAGTCCTGTTCGATCTTTCGCGCGCGCAAAACCTGCGCGGCGCGCATAATGGCCAGAACGCGGCGGCGGCTTTCACCGCCTGCGAACGGATCGGCCTGCCGCATGACGAGATCGGGCTCGGCCTTCGCTCCTTCCCCGGCCTCGCCCATCGCATGGAGCAGGTCGGCAAGCGCGGCGCGGCGCTGTTCGTCAACGACAGCAAGGCCACCAACGCCGATGCGGCGGAAAAGGCGCTGGCGAGTTTCGACGCGATCTTCTGGATCGCCGGGGGAAGAGCCAAGGCAGGCGGCATCGAGCCGCTGCGGCCCTGGTTCGGGCGCATCAGGAAGGCCTATCTGATCGGCGAGGCGGCGGAGGATTTCGCCGCGACGCTTCAAGGCGCGGTTCCCTTCGAGCTTTGCTCGACGCTGGAAGTCGCGGTGGCCTCGGCGGCGCGCGACGCGGCGGCAAGCGAGGCGCCCGAACCGGTGGTGCTGCTGTCGCCGGCCTGCGCTTCCTACGATCAATTCGCCAATTTCGAGCAACGCGGCGACGCGTTCCGCGAACAGGTCAAAGCCTTGCTGGAAGAAGCAAGCGAGCAGGGCGCGCTGTTTTGAAAGAGCGTGGGGCGGCCCCGAGGCGAAAAGATCGGGCTTTTTGGTCCCCAATGGTTCGAGACGCGAAGCCTTGCGGCATTGCTCCTCACCATGAGGGGACCAATAGCCCAGACGTTAGCCCTCATCCTGAGAAGCCCGCGTAAGCGGGCGTCTCGAAGGGTGGGGGCGGCGCCAATTGTATTTCAACGGCCGGGCCGGTTCTCGATGGTGAGAATTGGTCTGGAGCGAACGCGAAAATAGAAGGAGTTACTTCCATGGTTTCGCGCGCGGAGCGTTCGGCGGTCGCCGGCTGGTGGTGGACCGTCGATCACTGGCTTCTGGCCGCTATCGCGGCCCTGATCGTGCTCGGTCTGGTGCTGGTCATGGCAGGCAGTCCGCCGGTGGCCGACCGTCTACACCTGCCGCCGTTCCAGTTCGTCAACAAGCAGGTAGAGTTTCTGGTCCCCTCGGTGATGCTGATGCTCGGCATTTCCTTCGCGACGCCGCGCCAGGTGCGCCGCCTCGCGCTGCTGGGCTATATCGGCGCGATGGCGCTGGTTTTCGCTGCGCTGGTTTTCGGGCATGAGGTCAAGGGCGCGCGGCGCTGGATTTTCGGCGTCCAGCCGTCGGAATTCGTCAAGCCGGCTTTCGTGGTGCTGGCCGCCTGGGCGATTTCCGAGGGCGCGCGGCGCCGCGACGTGCCGGGCAACTGGCTGGCGCTGCTTCTGCTGCCGGCGACAGTGGTTCCGCTGGTGCTGCAGCCCGATTTCGGCCAGACCATGCTGGTGTCGCTGGTCTGGGGCATCATGCTGATCATGGCGGGACTGCACTGGTTCTGGATCGCCGGCCTTGGCGGCTTCGCCGCGACGGCGGTGATCGTCGCCTATAAATTCGTGCCCCATGTGCGGGCGCGCATCCTGCATTTCATCGACCCCGGCCAGAGCGGCGGCGTCGCCGACACATTTCAGGTCGATACCGCGCTCGACAGTTTCATTTCCGGCGGCTGGTTCGGCCGGGGGCCGGGCGAGGGGACGCTCAAGCGCATCCTGCCCGACGCCCATACCGATTTCATCTTCGCGGTGACGGGCGAGGAATTCGGCCTGCTGTTCTGCATGGTCATTGTCGCGCTGTTCGCCTTCGTGGTGTTGCGAAGCCTGCTCAAGGCGGCGGTCAACGAGGACCCGTTCTGCCGCTTCGCGGCGGCGGGACTGGCGCTGCTGTTCGGGATCCAGGCCTCGATCAACATGGCGGTCAATCTTCATCTGATGCCCGCCAAGGGCATGACCCTGCCGTTTATCTCCTATGGCGGCTCGTCGCTCATCTCGCTCGGCATCGGCATGGGCTTTCTTATCGCCGTCACGCGGAAACGGCCGCGTTCGGAAATCCTGTTCGACCGGAGCGCCAATGCGGCGGCTGCCGAACGGCCTGTTGCCGCCCCCGCCGAGTGAAAGCCTGCGCGATGCAAACGGATAATCTCATTCTCGTCGCCGCCGGCGGCACCGGCGGCCATTTGTTTCCCGCCGAGGCGCTGTCGGTCGCCTTGAACAAGCGCGGGGCGCGGGTGGAACTCGCCACCGACGAGCGGGCGCTGAATTACGGCAGGGACTTTCCCGCCGACGCCATTCATGAAATCGCCTCGGCGACGCCGATGGGCGGCTCGGCCCTCGCCAAGGCCCGGGCGGGACTCAAGCTTGTTCTCGGCGTGGGTCAGGCCTATGCGCTGCTTGGGCAAATCAAGCCGCGCGCGGTGGTGTCGTTTGGCGGCTATCCGACCGTGCCGCCGGCGCTGGCCGCATCTTTACGCGGCATTCCGCTTGTTTTGCACGAGCAGAACGCGGTGATGGGCCGCGCCAACAAGTTTTTGAGCCGGCGCGCTAAGATCATCGCCTCCGGCTTTCCGCAGATCGACGGCCTGCCGCAAAATCTCGCCGCCCGCGTCGTTCATGTCGGCAATCCGCTGCGCCCGGCGGTGCTGGAGGCGGCCGCCCGGCCTTATCCCGGCTTTGCCGAGGGCAAGCTGCGGCTGCTGGTCACTGGCGGCTCGCAGGGGGCGCGAATCATGTCGGACGTCGTGCCCGAGGCGGTGGCGTTGTTGTCGAAGGAGCAGCGCGAAAAGCTCGCCATCGTCCAGCAGGCGCGCGGCGAAGACCTGGCGCGGGTGCGCGACGCCTATGCGCGGTTGCAGGTCGAGGCCGAAATAGAGCCGTTTTTCACCGACCTGCCGCTGCGCATCGCCCGGGCCCATCTGACGATAGGGCGTTCGGGCGCCTCGACCGTGTCGGAACTGGCGGCGATCGGGAGGCCGTCGATTCTGGTTCCCTTTCCCCATGCGCTCGACGCCGATCAGGCAGCCAATGCCGCGCATCTCGCCCGGACCGGCGCGGCGGAAGTCGTCCGCCAGACCGCCTTCACCCCGGACTGGCTGGCGCAACGCCTCGCCAAAGCGCTCGACGACCCGGGGGACTTGACGCGGCGCGCGCAAGCGGCCAAGAGCGCGGGCATTCCTGACGCCGCCGAAAGGCTGGCCGATCTGGCGATCGAGGCCGCCGGCCTGTAATCGCTTTAGAGCCGCAATTCGCTTTTGGAGTGTTTTCCATGAAATTGCCGTCGCATCTGGGCTCCATCCATTTCGTCGGGATCGGCGGCATCGGCATGTCGGGCATTGCCGAGGTCCTGCTCAATCTCGGCTATGACGTGCAGGGCTCCGACGCCGCCGACAACGCCAATGTCAAGCGCCTGCGCGATAAGGGCGCGCGTATTTTCATCGGCCATGACGCCCAAAACCTCGGCGAGGCGGCGGTGGTGGTGGTCTCGACCGCGATCCGGCGCGACAACCCGGAACTGGCTGCGGCGCGCGAGAGGCGCCTGCCGGTGGTGCGCCGGGCGGAAATGCTCGCCGAACTGATGCGGCTCAAGCAATGCGTTGCGGTCGCCGGCACCCATGGCAAGACGACGACCACCTCGCTGGTCGCGACCTTGCTCGACGCCGGCGCGCTTGACCCGACCGTGATCAATGGCGGCATCATCAACGCCTATGGCGCCAACGCCAAGCTCGGCCTTGGCGAATGGATGGTGGTCGAGGCGGACGAGAGCGACGGCACTTTCCTCAAATTGCCCGCCGACGTCGCCGTGGTGACCAATATCGACCCCGAGCATCTCGACCATTTCAAGACCTTCGACGCCATCAAGGAGGCTTTTCGCGCCTTTGTCGAAAACCTGCCGTTCTATGGTTTCGCCGTCATGTGCCTCGATCATGTCACGGTGCAGGAACTGGTCGGCAAGATCGAGGACCGCCGCGTCATCACCTATGGCGAAAATCCGCAGGCCGACGTGCTGTTGTCCCATATCGACCTTTCCGGCGGCGCGTCGCGCTTCAATGTGACCATCCGCGACCGGCTGCACGGGCGCGAGTGCGCGCTCGACGATCTGGTCATGCCCATGCCGGGCCATCACAATGCGCTCAACGCCACGGCGGCCATCGCCGTCGCCTATGAACTGGGCGTCAGCGTCGAGGACATCCGCCGGGGGCTGGCGGCGTTCGGCGGCGTCAAGCGCCGCTTCACCCGCACCGGCGAATGGAACGGCGCGAGCATTTTCGACGATTACGGCCATCACCCGGTCGAGATCGCCGCCGTGCTGCGCGCGGCGCGGGCGTCCACCAAAAATCAGGTCATCGCCGTGGTGCAGCCGCATCGCTACACAAGGCTGCAAAGCCTGTTCGACCAGTTCGCCACCTGTTTCAACGACGCCGATTGCGTCATCGTCGCCGATGTCTATGCCGCCGGCGAGGCGCCCATCCCGCACATCGACAAGGATGCGCTGGTTTCGGCGATCAAGGCCCATGGCCATCGCCAGGTCATCGCCTTGTCCCAGCCCGACGACCTGCCCGGCCTGATCCGCGAGCTTGCAAGGCCCGGCGATTATGTCGTGATGCTCGGCGCCGGCAACATCACCCAATGGGCCTATGCCCTGCCGGGCCAGCTTGCGAACAGGGACGCGGCATGAGCGCCAGATCCTGCCTCGTCCTGCGCCATGTCGCTTTCGAGGGGCTTGGCGCGCTGGCCGAAATCCTGCCGGACTTCGGCTTCGAGACGCGCCTGTGCGAGATCGGCGTCGAGCCTTTGCCGACGGCGGAAATCGCCGGTTGCGACCTGCTGGTCGCGCTTGGCGGACCGATCGGCGTCTACGAGACAGAGGCCTATCCTTTTCTGGTCGAGGAAATTTCCGCCATTGCCGCGCGGCTGCGCGAAAACGGGCCGACGCTTGGCATTTGCCTTGGCGCGCAATTGATGGCGGCGGCGCTAGGCGCCAAAGTCGCGCCGGGGCCGGCCAAGGAAATCGGCTATGCGCCGCTGAGCCTGACCGAAGCCGGCCGCGCCTCGCCGCTCGCCGCGCTCGCGGGCGTCAACGTCCTGCACTGGCATGGCGATAATTTCGAACTTCCCGAGGGCGCGCAAAACCTCGCCTTCACCTCCGCTTGCCCGCATCAGGCTTTTGCGCTGGGGTCGCAAGGGCTGGCGCTGCAATTTCATGCTGAGGTCGAGCCTGCCGCGCTGGAAGCCTGGCTGATCGGCCACACGGTCGAACTGGGCAAGGCGGGGATCGATCCGCGGGAGATCCGCGCCGAGACGGCGCGTTTCGGCGCGGCGACGGCGGCGGCGGGAAAAGTTCTTTTTCGCGACTGGCTCGAAGGCGTTTTTGCATGACCGAGGTTCTGGGCGATCTCGCCAGCGCTCTGGCGGCGAAAATGCCCGATCTGCGCGGGCGTCTGGTCGGCGACCAGCCGCTCGCGCCCTTCACGTGGTTTCGCGTCGGCGGTCCGGCGCAGGCCTTCTTCAGCCCGGCCGACGAGGCCGACCTCGCATATTTTCTGCAAAACCTGCCGGGGGACGTTCCGGTCACGACCATCGGGCTTGGCTCCAACCTGATCGTGCGCGACGGCGGCGTTTTGGGCGTGGTGATCCGGCTCGGCGGCAAGGCTTTCGGCGAAATCGCGGTCGAATCCGGTTCGATGTTGCGCGCGGGAGCCTGCGCGCCGGACATGCGCGTCGCCCGCGCGGCGGCGGAGGCCGGCATCGACGGGCTGGCGTTTTTGCGGGGCATTCCCGGCTCCATCGGCGGGGCTTTGCGGATGAACGCCGGCGCCCATGGCGGGGAAACCAAAGACGTGCTGATTTCCGCGCGGGGCGTCGATCGGTCGGGAAATATCCGAATTTTCAAGGTGGATGAACTTGGCATGAGCTACCGGCATAGCACGGCGCCGGAAGATATCATCTTCACCAGCGCGCTGTTTCAGGGGCGGCCCGGCGACCCGGCGGAAATTCTGGCGGAAATGGACCGGATCACCGAGGCGCGCGAAAAATCGCAGCCGATCCGCGAAAAGACCGGCGGCTCGACCTTCAAGAATCCGCCGGGTGAAAAGGCCTGGCAATTGATCGACCGGGCCGGTTGCCGGGGTCTCGTCGTCGGCGACGCGCAGGTGTCGCCGATGCATTGCAATTTTCTGATCAATCGCGGCGCGGCCACCGCCGCCGACATTGAAAATCTCGGCGACGAGGTGCGGACAAGGGTCAAGGCCGCGACCGGCGTCGAGTTGCAATGGGAAATCAAGCGGATCGGCGTGAAAGCCTGATCAATACGCGCCGTCATTGCGAGCGGAGCGAAGCAATCCAGACCCGGCGTGCGGCTTCAGGATTGCTTCGGAGCTCACGCTCCTCGCAATGACGGCGGCTGAAGGGACGACAAATGATCAGACATGTCGCGGTTCTTATGGGCGGGCTTTCGAGTGAGCGCGGCGTATCCTTGCGATCCGGCGAGGCCTGCGCGAAGGCGCTTGAGGGCGAGGGCTTTGTCGTCAGCCGCGTCGATGTCGGACGCGACATCGCGCAAGTGCTGGCGGGGCTCAAGCCCGATGTCGCCCTCAACGCCTTGCATGGGCCGGGCGGCGAGGACGGGATCATCCAGGGCGTGCTGGAAATCCTGAGAATCCCCTACACCCATTCCGGCGTGCTGGCCTCGGCGCTCGCCGCTCACAAGGACAAGGCGAAAATCATCTTCGCCGCCGCCGGCGTCCCGGCGCCCGAGGGCAAGGTGGTCACGCGGTTCGAGGCGGCGAAGGCCCATGTGCTGCCGCCGCCCTATGTGCTCAAGCCGGTGTCGGAAGGCTCCTCCTACGGCGTGTTCATCGTCAAGCAGGGAACTTCGCATCCGCCGCAGGAACTGCTGCGCGCGGACTGGGCGCATGGCGACCTCATGCTGGCCGAAAAATACATCGCCGGACGCGAATTGACCTGCGCCGTGCTCGGCGAACGGCCCCTCGGCGTCACCGAGATCAAATCGCTTTCGAGCGAATGGTACGATTTCGACTCAAAATATGCCCCCGGAGGATCAATTCACGAACTTCCGGCAAAAGTTAAAGGAAATATTTACCAAAAGGTTCAAGAGTTAGCTCTCAAGGCGCACAGGGCGCTCGGTTGTCGGGGCATAAGCAGAACGGACTTCCGTTACGACGATCGCCCGGAGGGTACGGGCGAACTCGTCGTTCTGGAAGTCAATACTCAACCCGGAATGACGGAGACCTCGCTCGCGCCCGAAATGGCCGCTTTTGCCGGTATTACGTTCGGTGAGCTTGTTAGATGGATGGTGGACGACGCCTCCTGCGACCGGTAAACGGGCTGGATCCAGCCCTTGCGGCGCCGCGCGCCTTTTTTGCCGCCGCACCGGCTCCCCGGACTTTCGCCGCCGCGTCTTCCTTCGCCCCGGCGGCGGCAAAACGTCGTCCGGGAATTGAAAAAGCCGCCCAACGCAAGCGCATCCGCCAGAATGACGGCTTCTGGCGCCGCTGCGCGGAATTCCTCGCCCTTCCGGGTCTCGGCCTCGTGCTGACGGTCGGGCTTTTCGCCGGCGTCGGCCTCCATGGCGCGAAGGCCAACGGCCAATATGCGGCGTTCGAGCGCGAGTACGGGCGTCCGCGCGATCTCATCGCCCGCGCGCTCGGCTTCGGCGTCGACGCCGTGACCATCGCCGGGCAGATTGAACTTGGCGAGGCGCAGCTGTTGCAAGCCGCAGGCGTCAATCCGCGCCAGTCGCTGCTGTTCCTCGACGTCGACGACATGCGCAAAAGGCTTCTGGCCTTGCCTTTGGTGAAAAACGTCAGCGTCAGAAAGCTGTTCCCGGGCCGGCTGGTCATCGAAGTGGTCGAGCGCCAGCCCTATGGCCTGTGGCAGAAGGACGGCGTGGTCTCGGTCGTCGCCGCCGACGGCGCGCCGATCGACGTCCTCCACGACGAGAAATTCGCCCGCCTGCCTTTCGTCGTCGGCGAGGGCGCCAATCTGCGCATCGACGAATTTTTGGGCCTGCTCGCCGCCTCCGGCGACCTGCGCGAAAAAATCCGCGCCGGCATTCTGGTGTCGCAGCGGCGCTGGACGCTCAAAATGACCTCGGGCGTCGAAGTCCTGCTGCCCGAAACCAACCCGAAGAAGGCGATCGAACTGCTGGCGCGGCTCGAACAGGAGAAAAACATTCTGGAAAAGGACGTGGTTTCGCTGGACCTGCGCGTCGCGGGAAAAATCTACGTCCGCTTGACCGAACAGGCGGCGGAGGCGCGCGAGGCGAAAACCCGCGGCAGGGGAGCGCGCACATGATCGCCTCCCTGACCTTGCCGCGCATGAAGAAAATTTCGGCGCGCAAAAGCGCCATTCTCTGCGTGCTCGACGTCGGCGCGTCGAAAGTGGTTTGCCTCGTCGCCAAATTGATTCCGGCCGAACCGTCGGACATGCTGCGCGGACGAACCCATCGCACCAAAATCCTGGGGATCGGGCACCAGCGGTCGCGCGGCATAAAAGGCGGCGCGGTCATCGACATGGAGGAGACCGAAGCCGCGGTGCGTCTCGCCGTGGACGCGGCGGAACGCATGGCCGGCGTTCAGGTCGAAAGCGTCATCGTCGCCAATGTCGGCGGAAGGCTTGGCTCGGCCTATTTTCACGCCAGCGTGCCGATTGTCGGCGCCGGCGTCGGCGACGCGGACCTGCACCGGGTGCTGGAGGCGACCAGCCTGCGCACCGCGCAAACCGGCCGCTCGGTGCTGCACAGCCTGCCCACCGGCTTTTCGCTCGACGGCGCCGCCGGCATCCGCGACCCCAAAGGCATGATGGGCGAGCGCCTCGGCGCCGATCTTCATGTCGTCAGCGCCGATTCGGTCGCCCTCGGCAATCTGCTGCTCGCCATCGAGCGCTGCCATCTGACCGTCGATGCGGTGGTCGCCACGCCCTATGCGACCGGCCTGGCGATTCTCGTCGACGACGAGGCGATCCTCGGCGCGACCGTGCTCGACATCGGCGGCGGTTCGGTCGGCATGGGGGTGTTTCGCGACGGCAAGCTGGTTCACGCCGACGCCGTGGCGGTTGGTGGCAAACATATCACCATGGACATTGCGCGAGGCTTGAACACCCGGCTCAGCGACGCCGAAAGGCTCAAGACGCTTTATGGCAGCGCCATTTCTTCGCCCTCCGACGATCGCGAATCGCTGTCGGTGATGCAGGTCGGCGAGGAGGGCGACAGCCCGGCCCATATTCCGAAATCGCATCTGGCGCGGATCATCCGGCCAAGGGTCGAGGAAATTCTCGAACTGGCGCGCGACCGGCTCAAGGCGGCGGGTTTCCCCGCTACTTCCGGCAGTCGCATCGTGCTCGCCGGCGGATCGAGCCAGCTTACGGGACTGCCGGAGGCAGCGCGGCGCATTCTCGGTGGCCAGATCCGGGTGGGGCGGCCGCTCGGCGTGCAGGGCATGCCCGAATCGGCGAAAAGCCCCGGCTTCGCGGCGGCGGTCGGGCTCCTGATCTATCCGCAATTTTCGGGCGTCGAACATTTCGAGCCGAGCCGCGCGGGGCAGGGGCCTTCGCGCTACCCGGAAGGCTATTTCGGCCGGGTCGGCCGTTGGCTCAAGGAAAGTTTCTGACCATCACCACGGTTTGCGACTTTCGCAGGCCGATTCGCCAAGCAGGTACGGGTTCGGTTCCAGTTAAACAAGAGGCCAAACATGTCGATCAATCTGAAAGCGCCTGAACTGCGCGAACTCAAGCCCCGCATCATGGTGTGCGGCGTCGGCGGAGCCGGCGGCAACGCTGTCAACAACATGATCGCCTCGGGTCTTGCCGGCGTCGATTTCATCGTCGCCAATACCGACGCGCAGGCGCTGACCAGTTCCAAGGCCGAGCGCATCATCCAGATGGGCCTTCAGGTCACCGAGGGTCTCGGCGCCGGGTCGCAGCCGGAAGTCGGCCGCGCCTCCGCCGAGGAGGCGATCGAGGAAATCCGTGATCATCTTGCCGGCGCCCATATGGTGTTCGTCACCGCCGGCATGGGCGGCGGCACCGGCACCGGCGCCGCGCCGGTCATCGCCCGCACCGCGCGCGACATGGGCATCCTGACCGTCGGCGTGGTGACCAAACCCTTCCAGTTCGAAGGCGCGCGGCGCATGCGCCTCGCCGACGGCGGCATCGAGGAATTGCACAAGGCCGTCGATACGCTGATCGTCATTCCCAACCAGAACCTGTTTCGCGTCGCCAATGAAAAGACCACTTTCGCCGACGCCTTCTCGATGGCCGACCAGGTGCTCTATTCCGGCGTCGCCTGCATTACCGACCTGATGGTGCGCGAAGGCCTGATCAATCTCGATTTTGCCGACGTCCGCGCGATCATGCGCGACATGGGCAAGGCGATGATGGGCACCGGCGAAGCCACCGGCGAGCGCCGCGCGGTGCTCGCCGCCGAGGCGGCCATCGCCAATCCTCTGCTCGACGAAGTGTCGATGAAGGGGGCCAAGGGCCTGCTGATCTCGATCACCGGCGGCAACGACCTGACCCTTTACGAAGTGGACGAAGCCGCAAGCCGCATCCGCCAGGAAGTGGACGAGGACGCCAATATCATTCTCGGCGCCACCTTCGATTCCAGCCTCGACGGCATCATCCGGGTTTCTGTGGTCGCCACCGGCATCGACAAGCCGGCCGGAATCGCCGACATCAACGACCAGCGCCTCGCCGAAGCCGGAGAGCGCCTGCGCGCCCAGGCGGCGG
This sequence comes from uncultured Rhodoblastus sp., assembly GCF_903903185.1. Classification (GTDB taxonomy): domain Bacteria; phylum Pseudomonadota; class Alphaproteobacteria; order Rhizobiales; family Beijerinckiaceae; genus Rhodoblastus. The sequence goes on along the minus strand of NZ_CAIUXT010000239.1, from coordinate 3,951 downwards.
CCCGCCAGGCCGAGGCGGCGAATTTCGCGAGGGCCCCGGCGCCTGCGGCGCAAGCCGATTCCTATTACGCCGCGCCGGCGCCCCAGCCGGACCAGGTCGCGCCCGCGCAAGCCCAGCCCGCGCAAGTTCAGGCCGCACAGGCCCAGGTTCCGTCCGGCTTCTCCGCGCCGGCGCCTGCCGCGTCGCAGACCGCCTATGCCGCGCCTGCCCCCGCGGCGCCAGCCGCGCAGCAGCCGCAGGCTTATGCGCCGCTTCACGACGACGTGCAGATCAAGCGGGCGCCGGCGCCGGCGCACGCCTATCACGAGGCGCCCGTGGCGCCGGTCCGGCGACCGGACGCGCCGTTGCAGGCGGAATTCATTCCGCCGGCTCCCGAACAGCCCTACCGCGCCGTGCAAATGCCTAGGATCGAAGACTTTCCAGCGCCCGGCCAGAATCTGATTCGCGCCCAGCAGGGAGCGGAAGCGCAGCCGACGGGCGAAAACCGCCGCCGCACTCTGCTGGAGCGGCTCGCCACGTTCGGCATGAGCCGCGCCGAGGAACAGCCGGTCGCCCCGGCGCGGCAATTCCATTCCCAGCCGGCGGCCGCCCCGCCGCAGCGGACGCCCGCCCAGTCTCAGCTGGCGCCTCCGCAGCAGGCGGCGCTCCCGCAGAACTACGCCCAGCCGCCGGCCTATCAGCCGCGTCAGGCCAATCCCTCCGCCGTCCATGCGGAATACGCCAAACGCCCGCCGGGCCAGCGCCCGGCCGCGCCGGAACCGCACGGAGGACGTTCGCAGACCCGCGCCGAGGACGATCAGCTCGAAATTCCGGCCTTCCTGCGCCGCCAGTCGAACTGAGCGCGCGAATCAGTCGGGATCGAATTGAAGGATTTATCCACAACAGAAAAAACCCGCCCGCAAAGGCGGGTTTTTTGCAGTCCAAGAATGAACGAGGCAACGGACGGCCCGCTGTCCCCGGTTTGACTGTAGGTCAGCCGGATTGAGCTATCGAAGACGCAAGGCCCGGTATGGTAAAATTTCAATTAAGGCAAGTCTGACGAAAAAATGGTGAATTTGTAACAAGCGCGTAAGAAAGAGTGATTTGGCGCGATTCTCCCGCCAAGGTACTTTGTGGCGGTGGTGGATCAAGCGAATCGGCGAATCACAGTCACGCGCCGGCTTGCGGAGGGCTTGTCTGGGCCTCGATAGAGGGCGCACGCAGAGCTTCGAGTCTCTCGTCTGTTCCATACGCCTCCGGGCGCCAGCGCTGCAAGATAACGGCGCAACCCGGGCGTTTTTGCAACGACCCCGCGACGAATGCGGGGCGAGCCGACGGATAGCCAATGAAACCGAGCTTTCAGACAACTCTCCGGGACCGCATCGTTCTTTCCGGAGGCATTGGCGTTCATTCCGGCAAGTCCGTCCGTCTCGCGCTCAACCCCGCCGAAGCTTCCACCGGGCTGGTTTTCCTGCGCAGCGGCCTGCCCAATGGCGGCAGCCGGCGCATCGAAGCGAACTGGTCGAAAGTCACCATGACCGAGCTTTGCACGGTGATCGGCGACGGCGCCCAGCATATGGTCGGCACCATCGAACATCTGGTCGCCGCCCTGCGGGGCCTCGGCGTCGATAATTGCCTCGTCGAGGTCGACGGCCCGGAAGTTCCGATCATGGACGGCTCCGCCGCCGCCTTCGTCGAGGCGATTGATCGCGTCGGCCTGCGCCAGCTCCGCGCGTCGCGCCGTTTCGTCAAGATCCTGAAGACCGTGCGGATCGAACAGGGCCGAGGCTTCGCCGAATTGCGGCCTTTCCGGTCTTCCGCCCGTTCCTCTTCCCCATCCTCCGCCGAAAACGGCTTCCGCCTCGATGTCGAGATCGATTTCAAGAGCGACGCCATCGGCCGCCAGCGCAAGATTCTCGACCTCGATCCCGCCTCGTTCCGCCGCGAACTTGCCCGCGCCCGCACTTTCGGTTTCCTCTCCGATGTCAAAAGGCTGATCCAGGCGGGCTTCGCGCTCGGCGCCTCGCTGGAAAATTCGGTCGGCATCGACGACGACCGCGTGCTCAATCCGGAAGGCCTGCGCTATTCCGACGAATTCGTTCGCCACAAGATGCTCGACGCGGTTGGCGATCTCGCTCTGGCCGGAGCGCCGTTGATCGGCGAATATCACTCCTATTGCGGCGGTCACAAGATGAATGTCGCGGTGCTGGAGGCCCTGTTCTCCGACCGCGCCGCCTATCGCTTCGTCGACGCCGTCCAGACCGCCCGCGAAGGCGTCCGCGCCGATTTGGGCATGGTCGTTTCGCCGGCCTTCCTGCCCGCGCGCAGCTGAGCAGCCCTCGCGCGATTCTCCAGGAATTGAGTTCCTTCGTTTTCGCAAGACATAGCGAAGGCGTGAAGAATTCATGATCCTTGACGGTGCGACGCTATCGCCGTCAACGCTGGCGATTTCGCGGGAAGCCAAAAGTTGGCGATCTGGCGCGATGGAGCGCCGGAAGACGGGTCCATTACATCGGATCGGCGCGGGCGCCGGGCCAGAGGCTCCGGGTTGCGAAACCGCCAGTCTTAAAAATGCCGTAAAAAATCGGTTTTGCTAGCTCTTGATCGCCGACCCGGGAGGGTCCGGCGCCTCGTAGGGGTTCGGAAAGCTTCGGAAAGCCAAGCGAAGAAAGCCCGGTGAAGAAAGCCGGGCGCGCGGGTTCCGCAGATTGGCGTATTGAGCTAGAAGCATTTTGCGCGAAAGTAGCCTTGTGGCGTCGCGCGTCTCCATGACGAGCAGGTTGTATGAAAAGCACCAGGGAAATTGGCCTGAAATCATTGCGCGCCTTCGTCGCGGCGGCGGTCGCCGCGACCAGTTTCGCGCCGGCGGCGCACAGCTTTTCCCTCGAAGACCTTAATCCTTTCGGTCCGCCGAAATATGAGATGAAGGTCGATCCCGACGTGCCCGTCGACCGGCTCTACAATGAAGCCCTGTTCAAGCTGGAAAAAAAGGATTACGAGGGGGCGGCTAAGCGTTTCGCCGAAGTGCAGAAGCAATATCCCTTCTCGCAATGGGCGCGCAAGGCGCTGATGATGGAAGTCTACGCCTATTACGAGAGCGGCTCCTACACCGAGACCGTTTCCGCCGCCGACCGCTACACGACGCTCTACGCCAATTCGCCCGACGCCGCCTACGCCACCTATCTTGCGGGCATGGCGCTGTTCGGCGACATGCCCGACGAGCATCGCGATCAGGATCGCATCGCCAAGGCGATCCGCTATTTCCAGATCGTCATCGATAAATATCCGAAATCGGAATATGTCGCCGACGCGCGGTTCAAGATTCAGGTCGCCCGCGACCAGCTTGCCGGCCACGAGATGAATATTGGCCGCTATTATCTCAAACGCCAGAATTACACGGCGGCGATCAACCGCTTCCGCGAGGTCCTGTTCAAATATCAGAACACCCGCGAGGCCGAGGAGGCGCTGGAGCGGCTGACCGAGGCCTATCTGGCGATGGGCATAGTCGACGAGGCGCAAACCGCCGCCGCCGTGCTCGGGCATAATTATCCCGATTCGGAATGGTACAAGGAAGCCTTCGAACGCCTGAAGTCCGACGGCTATGCGCCGCAGGAACATCAGGATTCATGGATTTCCAAGGCCTTCAAGAAAGTCGGGCTCGGCTGACCCGATCGGGTCGCCGCCTGCCGCATCCCGTAGGTTCGTTTTCCTGTTTCATGGCGACATGAAAAGGCTCTAAGCTTGTTTTGGCGCCTGTCGGAACGGAAAAGGCTCCAGAGGACAATCGAGACAGGGATTCATGCTGGTCCAGCTCGCGATCCGCGACATCGTCCTGATCGACCGGCTCGAACTCGACTTCGGCGCCGGGTTGACGGCGCTGACGGGCGAGACCGGCGCCGGCAAGTCGATTTTGCTTGACGCTTTTTCGCTGGCGCTCGGCGGGCGCGGCGATGGCGACCTGGTGCGTTCCGG
>NZ_CAIUXT010000238.1 GCF_903903185.1 uncultured Rhodoblastus sp. | reverse complement strand
TTGGACCAAAAACAAAACGCGGACAATGATGACGGATTTTTCTTATTAACGGAGCGGCCATTGGGGAGCGAGCAGTCTCTGCAATGTTACACCGCCCCAACCCTTTGATGTTAGGCGGTCGTAGGGCATCAGGAATGCAGCTTCTGTCATACTTCGATCCTTGTGCAGGCGCCCACCATTGATGGATTCGCAAATGGGCACGTTTTCCTTTGCACGTTGCGAATCGCTTAGCCGGAGACTTTGCATTTCGCAATCCGCCTCGCGAACTGGAGTGCAAGATATCCCCGCAAAATCTTATAGTTAACCAATTTAGTCAGCTTGGCCTTATGGTGCCGAGCTTGCGTGGTGAATGTAGGGCGATGAAGTCCCGGTTGGCGCGAAGGAAGACGCCTGCCGGGCGGTGGCTTCCGCAGCGCGGCGCAAACTCAGAAAGCTAAAGCCATGAAACGCATGCTTCTTGCCGCCGTAGCGGCGCTGGCATCGACCAGCCTTTCGCATCCCGCCTTCGCCTACCAAACGCGGGCCGCCCCGGCGTTCCGGGCTCCCGCCATGGTCTTTCGCGCCCAGCCGCGCATGACGCAGCAGCGCTTTTATGTGAGGCAGCGCCCCGTTGTCCGCATCATGCGCGCGAGCCGGGTTCGCGCCGAGAAGTCTGCACCCGCCATGCACCCAGCCACACGCCCCGGCAGCGCTGCCCGCGCTGCGCTCGTCGGCGGTCCCGTTGTCGGCGCCGGGTTCGTTGGTGCCACTGTCGGTGTCGGCGCCGTCGTTGCCGGTGCGCCCGTCGTCGGCGCGGCCTCCGCCGACACGCTCGAAGAGCGCAATGCGTCGTGGGCAAAGGCATGGGAAATCGTTTCGCGTAATGGCGGAAAAGTCACGAAGGATTGCGATGAGCATTGCTCAGTCTTCAACACGGGTTTCGACAATCGCAGTCATGCGGTATTCATGCAAATTGACCATTTCAACGACGGGACCAATCTGCGTGAATATTGTCGCGTGTCCGATGACGGGGAACAGCGCTATTGCACCAATTGGGACACAAGCTTAAAGCGCGTCTTCTATTGGATACCGGAGGAGGAAGCATGGCGGCTACAATCCAATGGCCCCGCACATTTGCAGCAACAAGAAGCGGAGGAATTGCGGCCACAAGCTAATATGCCGACTTACGCCCCGACGGTCGAAACAGCCTCTTTCCCCATCGAGTTTGATTGCAATGCAGATAATGCAGGCGATCCCGCTTTTAAGATGGAAATTTCTGTACCAGTTGCCAATGGCTCCGGTCGAAAACCGATTGCAATCCAATACGGTAGTATTTCACTAACGGGGACGGTTAATTTTGCCGTCGATGGCTCCGTCGCTTCAATCAACGCTTTCGGCTCGGCTGATGGTCAGGCACGAGAATTGACGCTTACGCCGAACCTGCACGACGATCAGCGAGTGTTCCTTTCGGGGAAGCTGCAACCGCCGGGCGACAGCCTTATGGGGAGACACTGCGAGGCGACGTATTACATAGCGGATCTTCGCGGAAACGAAAGAACAGTGCAAACATCTGCACCGGGCGGCAAAATTGTGGCGGCTAATTCATTTGGGTCCACGACCACACCCTTCAAGGAGGGAGCTTGGCAAACTGACGCAAAAGGAGCAATAGGTCCAAATAAATGCGTTTTAAAAAATGGGTTCTTCGATGTTGACAGTGGCGGCAATGAAACTATGTACTTGGATAATTTTAATAAAATTCTAGAACCATCTCCCGCAGATTATATTCGTATTTCAGAATTTGTTTATGAAAAAAAATTCAATGAATTTAGCGTTATATTTACGAAAATTATCAATAACAACACTGTGACAACAACCAAAATAAACATTGATTACGAACGAATTTACGCACGATATCGTGACATTCCCACTGTGCCCCCCGAACCATATATTAACAATTTAAATAAAACGTTGGGGGTGAGGTATTATTTCTGTGGTATCTACAAGTGACTTTATATGGAGCGCCCCCCCCCCCCGCGAAGCCATGCTGTTTTTTCAAAAAACCGCATGTTGTTTCGGGATGCAAATGGCAAACGTTTTTTTGTCGCGCCCAGTATCTCGCGCGCATTTCACCGATCCTTCCTCCTTTACTCTCCCACCTTTCGCAGTTATGCTAGAATCTCTTTCACCACCGAACGCTTGGCAATTTTCGCAACCGTCGCGCGGCTGCATCCGGTCGCGGCCTGAATTTGCGACCATGAGACCTTCTTGGCCAGCATGGCCGCTATTCCATTATTTCGAACTGCGTCCTCGGGTCGGCCTCGATAACGGCCCTCCTCCCGACATTTATCTTGGCCCTGTTTTTGGCGCCGACGTCGGTCGTCATAATCCTTACGGGCTACCGCCGCGAGCAAATCCAAAAGTAGCCCGTTCAGGGCCTCGAACATGCGACTGGTGAATTCGTCGGTCTTTTCGTATTCATCCGCCGTACCACGCAGGCACGGGCTGACCGGCTTCACGCAATCGCCTCAGGCGGCTTGAGCGGCGTTTGCCGGGACCTGCGGCTTCCAGTTCCACGGCGCCAGCTCATCCAGCCGATGCGCGGGGTGGCCGGCGATGCGGGCGAGGACGTCGGCCAACCAAGCTTGCGGATCGACGCCATTCATCTTGCAGGAGATAATGAGGCTGTACATTGCAGCGGCGCGCTCGCCCCCGCGATCCGAACCGCAGAACAGCCACGATTTTCTTCCAAGGGCGATGCCGCGCAGGCCGCGTTCGGCGGCATTGTTGGAAAGGCAGACACGTCCATCTTCCAGAAACAGCGTGAAGGCCTGCCAGCGCTTGAGAATGTAGTTGATCGCCTTGACCAGATCATGCCCGCGCGACAGTCTGGCGGCTTGCTCGCGCATATAGACCCGGAGATCTTCGACCAGCGGCCGGCTCAGTTTTTGTCGAACCGCCAGGCGCTCAGCGGCGCTGTTGCCGTTGATGGTCCGCTCGATCTCGAACAGCGCGTCGATGCGGCGCACGACCTCGATCGCGATAGGCGACAGCGGAATCTCCTTCTTGCCGGCGGCCTTGCGACGCGCGTTCTCCTCGATGTCGGCCATGATGAAGAACGGCCGCCGCGCATGCACCCAACACGCCGCCTCCTTGATCGGGCCAGGCTTTCGGTCGGCATGATAAAGCTTGCCGTAGCCTTCAAAGGCGTCCGCCTGGAAGATTCCGGAATATCCGGCCAGATGCGCCTGCGGATGCTCGCCCCGGCGATTGCGCGAATAATAGAACATCGCCGCCGGCGGCCCCGCGCCGCCGAAGGGTTTGTCGTCGCGGACGTAGACCCAGCATCGCCCGGTGTCGGTTTTGCCTTCGGCCAGAACCGGCACGGTCGTATCATCGCCATGCAGCCGCTCGGCCGCCATCACATGGGCCTCCACCAGGCGAAGGATCGGATTGAGCGCCGAGCACACCGATCCCACGGAGTCCGCCATGGTCGACAGCGCGATTGGAACGCCTTCCAGCGCGTAGCGTTCGGCCTGACGGTTCAGCGGCTGGTGCTGGCCGAACTTCTCGAACACGATCATCGCCAGCAGGCTCGGCCCCGCCCATCCCCGTGGGATGACATGGAACGGCGCCGGCGCCTGGGTAATCTTCTCGCAATCGCGACACGTGAACTTCTCGCGCACCGTCTCGACCACCTTCCACTGACGGGGCTGCGACTCCAGCGTCCGGGTCACATCCTCGCCGAGCTTGCGCAGCCTTTTGCCGCCGCAGCACTCGCACGCCGTCGGCGGCGCGATCACCACGCGTTCGCGGGGAAGATGTTCGGGGAACGTATTGCGGTCGGGACGTTGGCGCGTAAATCCGCGCACGGTCGTTGTGTTGGCGACAGCCTTTTCCGCCGCCAGTTCGTCTTCCGTGGCGCTGGCCTCCGCCTCTTCGAACGCCAGCGCCAGTTGGTCGACCAGACGCGCCGAGCGCTCCGACTTTTGTCCATAAATCTGGCGCTCCAGCTTGGCGATCCGCAGCTTCTGCTGCGCGATCAGCGCCAGATCCTCGGACGCTTTGGCCCGGGCGACGGCCAGTTCCGCAGCGGTCTCAAGGCCCTTCGCGCGCTCGACGATCAACGCCGCTTTCAGGGCGGCGATGTCGTCGGGAAGAGCGTCGCGAGCGGGATCCATGCGAAGCAGTGAATCACAAATTTTGTGATTTGTGGCGCCCCAAAATGCGCCTGACCCCAAGTTTTTTTCACGCTCATCCCGCGCTCTTCGGCCGCCAGGTCAGTTGCGGATTTCGCCAATCAATTCCTTCGAGCATATAAGCCATCTGCGCGGTCGAAATCGACAAAACGCCATCCGAGGCCGAAGGCCAGATGAACTTCCCTCGGTCCAATCGCTTGGCGTACAATGATAGGCCGACGCCGTCATGCCAGAGAATCTTCGCTAAATCGCCGCGGCGCCCCCGGAAAATATAGAGATCGCCGGCGTGTGGATCACGCTTGAGCCCCTCCTGAACCTGAAGCGCGAGCCCCTGCATGCCGCGCCTCATGTCGGTGTGGCCTGTCGCGATCCAGACCCGGACGCCGCTCGGAATCGGGATCACCGCAGACCCCGCAATGTCGCCGCGATCAAATCGGCGCTCGCCGACGCGCTGATGCTGACCCGGGCGCCCCCGGGCATATCCACGACGATTGCAGGCGCCAATTGAGGTGTCGGCTTGTCCACCGGCGGCTGATCACCGGTGACCAGCGCGCGTAAAAACGGCGCGCCGCTCTCGCGCATGGCGTGTCGACGCCACGTGTAAATGAGGCCGGTCGAAACCTCGCGCCGACGCGCCACCGCGGCCACGATCGCGCCCGGAGCGAAGGCTTCCGCCAAAATCTCCCGCCGCT
>NZ_CAIUXT010000237.1 GCF_903903185.1 uncultured Rhodoblastus sp. | reverse complement strand
GGCGAAGGTCATCGGCCCGGCGAAGGCGAGGCGCACGCCATCGGCCAGCGTCACGCCGCCGGAGCCGAGCGCGGCGGCGTTGCCGGCGACCAGCGCCCCGGCATTGAGATAAGTTCCGCCGGTATAAGCGTTCAGGCCAGTGAGGGTCAGCGTTCCGGAGCCGATTTTCGTCAAGGCGCCGGGGCCGGAGACGAGGCCGGACAGGGCGATATCGGCGGCGCCGGTGTCGAGGCTCGCCCCGGCGGGGCCGGCCAAGGCGATGGAATTGGCGAAGGTCATCGGCCCGGCGAAGGCGAGGCGCACGCCATCGGCCAGCGTCACGCCGCCGGATCCGAGCGCGCTGGCGTTGCCGGCGACCAGCGCCCCCGCGTTGAGATAAGTTCCGCCGGTATAAGCGTTCAGGCCAGTGAGGGTCAGCGTTCCGGAGCCGATTTTCGTCAAGGCGCCAGGGCCGCAGATCACGCCTGAGATCGTAATGGCGCCGCTTCCGGTGTCGATTGTCGGATCGCCCGAGCGGGCAAAAATAATGTCGTTCGCCAGACTGGCCGCGCCGGCGAAGCTCAAAGTGGTGTTTTCGGCCATGAAGAGAGCGCCTGAGCCGAGCGCCTGGGCATTGGCGACCGCCAGGGTTCCGGCGTCGAGATGGGTTCCGCCTTCATAGGTGTTGGCGCCCGCGAGGGTCAGCGTTCCGGAGCCGATTTTCGTCAAGGCGCCGGGGCCGGAGATCACGCCAGAGATCGTAATGTCGCCGCTTCCGGTGTCGATTGTCGGATCGCCCGAGCGGGCAAAAATAATGTCGTTCGCCAGACTGGCCGCGCCGGCGAAGGTCAAAGTGGTGTTTTCGGCCATGTAGAGGGCGCCCAAGCCGAGCGCCTGGGCATTGGCGATCGCCAGGGTTCCGGCGTCGAGATAGGTTCCGCCTTTATAGGTGTTGGCGCCGGCGAGGGTCAGCGTTCCATCGCCGATTTTCGTCAAGGCGCCGGCGCCCGAGATCACGCCGGTCAAGGCGACATCGGCCGCGCCGGTGTCGAGGCTTGCGCGCAAGCGGCCGGAGAGGGCGATGGAATTGGTGAAGGTCATCGGCCCGGCGAAGGCGAGGCGCACGCCATCGGCCATGGTCACGGCGCCCGAGCCGAGCGCGCCGGCGTTTCCGACGACCAGCGCCCCCGCGTTGAGATAAGTTCCCCCGGAATAGGCGTTTACGCCGCCAGAAGCGTTAACGCCGGCATCGGGTCTCGTGACGTTGACGGTCAGCGTTCCCGAGCCGACTTTTGTCAAGGCCCCGGCGCCGACGATCTCGCCGGAAAGGGTGACGTCGAAGGCTCTTGTGTCGAGGGTCGCGTCAGCGCCGCTGCTGATAAGGATAGGATTGGCGATGGTCATCGGCGCCGCGAAGCCGAGGCTGACGCCATCGGACAGCGCGACGTAGCCGGAGCCGAGCGCGCCGGCGACGCCAGCGACGAGCGCCCCGGCGGCCACCGAAGTTCCGTTGGAATAGGGATTGTCGCCGTTAAGGGTCATGGTCCCCAAGCCGGATTTGATGATGCCAACGGTCGAAACGCCGTCCGCTATCGTTCCGTCAAAACGGTAACTCGAACTCCTGACGCCGATGGTCAGGTTTGCGGAACGGGCGCCCGAGTTGGTGACGCCGGAATAGCTGTCGAGCGTGATGACAAACAGGTTGCGCCCTTGCAGATCCAATTGCTGCGCAAATGCAGCGCCGCCCAGGGCGGACGACAATCCCAACGCGATAAGCATCGCGTTGCAGCCTCCCGAAATGTTGAAGCTTGTCCCCATCGAATTCGGCGACCCGTAAATATCATGTCCTCGTCGCAGCATAAGACGAGGGATTTTCCGCTGGGTCAAGTTAAGGGAGGAAATCCCTTCTGCAACGCGTGATTTCATGCTGTTTGGCAAGGCTTCAGCTTGTGAGCGCGAGCTTAACCATGCATCTTTCAAGAATTTGGCGCATTTCAACGAGAGGCTTGGTCCCACCGCATCCCGTCGAGTCATTTCTGAAATAATGCTTGAAACGATTGTTCAATTGAGCGTTGCGGTCGATCGAGAACTTTCAAACCTGTTTCGTTGCGATCTGTTACTGAGAAACCTTATTAATATCAATTATATAGCTGTTCCCGCCGTAATCCGCGCGGCGCGCCAGGGAAATCGGCCTGATCGCGACGCCCCTATTTCTCCTGCTTTTCAGACATCGAAAACGACTTGGAAAAAACGCCTCCGAGAACGTTGGCGGCGGATGAATGCGGTTCCTGAATCGCCCGGTCGCCGGTTCGTCGGCGGCGGCGCGCGGGTCATTCGGGCGGCGGCGAAAGGGCGGCTTCGGCGCGGCGCGACAGATCGTAAAGCACGATGGCCGCCGCCGTGGAGACATTGATCGAATTGGCCATGCCGCGCATCGGAATCTCGATGACGGCGTCGCAGAGATCGACGACCTGCTGCGACACGCCGTCGAATTCGCCGCCGAGCACGAGGCATACCGGAAATTTCGCCATGAAGGCCTCTGGCCTGACGCTGTTCGACGCCAGTTCGACCGCCGCGATCTGATAGCCATCGGCTTTCGCGGCGATGACCGCTTCGACGGCCGAGTTTTCCTGCGACCACGGCGTCCAGAACTGCGTTCCGCAGGCGGCCTGCCCGAGGTTGCGCTTGCGCAAATCGACTTCCGCCCCGGCGATCACCAGCCGTTCGGCCAGCATCGCATCGCAAAGCCGGAAAATCGCGCCGATATTATAGGCCTGCGTCACCCGGTCGAGCACCACCCGGATCGGCAGGCGCGGCATTGCCGCAAAAGCGTCGCGGTCGCATTTGCTTCGGCGCAATTCCGTCGTTGGCGAAACCAGCCGCCGCGTCGGTTCGCTCATGTCGCCTCGCAATTGTTTCAGTTCGACTTGACGCGAGGCGGCGCGGGGGAACGCGTGGCGTCGAGCGGCGTCGTCGCCGGACCGGTCGCCAGCGCTTTGGGGGGGTCGACTTTCGGCGCCTCCGCCGTCCCTACGCCGCGCAAGAGATCGTAAGCCGCGTGCAAAGCCTTGTCCTTGGCCTCGTCGGCGGGGACATAGGCCTGCGAGCCATGCTCCTCCGCGTCGCCATTCTTCAGATGGCCCTTGAGCGAAGCCTCGCCTCCGATCCTGTCCTTGCCCTTCCACTCGTCCGGCACGTCCTCAAGCACCTGAATGTCCGGCTCGACGCCCATGGCCTGGATCGAGCGGCCCGACGGCGTGTAATAGCGCGCCGTGGTCAGGCGCAGCGCGCCATTGTTCTCGGCCAGCGGAATGATGGTCTGCACCGATCCCTTGCCAAAGGACCGCGAACCGATCAGCGTGGCGCGCTTGTGGTCCTGCAAGGCGCCGGCGACGATTTCCGAAGCCGAGGCCGAGCCGCCATTGATGAGCGCCACCATCGGCTTTCCATGGGAAAGGTCGAGCGGCCGGGCATTGTAGCGCTGCGTGTCGTCCGCGCCGCGGCCGCGGGTCGAGACGATTTCGCCACGATCGATGAAGGCGTTCGCCACCGCCGCCGACTGATCGACGAGGCCGCCGGGATTATTGCGCAGATCGAGAACATAGCCCTTGAACTTGTCCGCAGGGATATCGCGCTGGATCTTCAGCATGGCTTCCTTGAGACCGTCGAAAGTCTGTTCGGTGAACTGGGTGATGCGGATATAGCCGATATCGCCGCCGTCCACATGCGCGTGGACGGATTTGACCTGAATGACGGCGCGTTTGAGCGTGACCTCGACCCTGGCTTTCTTCTCGCCGCGCAGCAGCGTCAGCCGCACGGCGCTATTGACCGCGCCGCGCATCTTGTTGACGGCCTGTTCCAGCGGCATGCCGAGCAGGCTCTTGCCGTCGATGGCCGAGATCAGGTCGCCGGAACGCACGCCCGCCCTGGCCGCCGGCGTGTCGTCGATCGGCGCGATCACCTTGAGGGCGCCGTCTTCCTGCATGACTTCGATGCCAAGGCCGCCGAATTCGCCGCTGAATTCCATGCGCGTGTCGGCAAAGCTTTTCGGATCCATGTAGCTCGAATGCGGATCGAGCGAGGCGAGCATGCCGCCAACCGCCGCTTCGACCATTTTCCTGCCGTCGGTCCGCTCGACATACTCGGCGCGAACCCTGTCGAATATTTCGCCGAACAGATGAAGATCGCGATAGACGTCGGCCGTGGCCGTGGCCGCGACCGCCGCGCCTCGCGGCGCCGGGCCGGGGGACTCCAGAGCAAACGTCGAAGCGCCGATGGCGGCGCCCAGCAACACCAGCGATGTTTTGCGCATCATCCGCGAACCCTCAAAAAATCTTCGGCTTCAACCACACTGGACCCGGATCGCTCATCGCCCCGACATCTTCCAGTCCCACCATAAACGCGGCGAAATTCGTCTCCTATGAACTCAAACGGCTGTTTATCGGCTTTTTTTAATCGCGTTTTTTCGGCGACGGGGGAGGCGGCCCCGACCAGGAACTTATTGGACCGAACCCCGACAAGCGCCAAATATGCGAATGTCCGCGTCCCTCAGTTTGGAGGCCACCCCCTCATGTTACATTGTCTACTGGATTAGTCGTCTTATATTTAACTGTCGTCGATCCGCGACGAAGGGCTTTCCGGCGGCAAGGTGAATATGAATTCACAGCGGAATTTTTTTTTCGAACGCCTGCCCAAAGCTGGGCTGGGCCTCATCCTCTGTCTCTCGCTGTTGTCCGGCCTGGCCGCGACCGCGTCCGTCGTCCGGGCCCAAGACGCGCCCGCGGTCGCAAATGACAGGGACCCGCATGGCGGCGCCCCGGCCAACGCCGCCGCAAAGCCCGCCAGGGAGCGATTGCCGTCGCCGGCGGTCACCTTGCAAAGCATCGATCTCGGCGGGCGCATCCTCAAATTCGAGGCCAGCATCGGCGCGATGCCGATCAGGGACGAGTCTTCAGGCGAGCTTCTGGCGGAGGTCGTGACCACGGCTTTCGTGCTGACGTCGCGCGCCGACAAAGCGGAGCCGGGCGCCTGCCGCCCTGTCGTCTTCGCCTTCAATGGCGGGCCGGGCGCGGGTTCGGGCTGGCTCGATCTCGGCGCGCTCGGTCCCTGGCGCCTGCCATTGGCGGGCGCGGCGCAAGCCCCTTCGGCGGCCCCCATCGTGTCGGATAATCGCGAAACCTGGCTCGATTTCGCCGATCTCGTGTTCATCGATCCTCCGGGAACCGGATTTTCCCGGCTGGCCGATGGCGAGGCGGCGCGCAGAAAATTCTGGTCGGTTGAGGGCGACGTCGCGTTATTGGCCAATGTCGTGCGGCGCTGGCTGCAACAGGCTGGAAAACTCGGCTGTCCGAAGTTTCTGGCTGGCGAAAGCTACGGCGGCTTCCGGGCGCCCAAGGTCGCGCGCGCCTTGCAGGAAAGGGAGAATGTCGGCGTCGATGGCCTGATCCTGTTGTCGCCGGCGCTGGATTTCGGCTGGATCGAGGGCCGCAACAATCCACTGGTCGACGCCGCGCGCCTGCCCTCGCTCGCCGCCAGCCATGGCGGGGCCAAGACCCGCGCTGAACTGGCCGGCGCCGAGAGCTACGCCAGCGGCGCCTATCTGGCCGATCTGCTGCGCGGGCCGCGCGACGCGGCGGCGCAAGAGCGGATCGCCGGCAAGGTCGCCGCCCTGACCGGGCTGTCGCCGGAACTGGTGCGCCGCCTGCAAGGCCGCGTCGGCGCCAATGACTGGGTTTTCGAGGCCGATGCGAGCGGACGCCTTATCGCCAGCGTCTACGACGCGGAGGTTCAGGGGCCCAATCCGGCGCCGGGCCGGCGGCCGCAGGGTGTTTCGGATCCGGTGCTCGACGGCCTGCGCGCGCCGCTCGGCGCCGCCATGACCGACCGGGCGACGGCAAAGCTGAAATGGCCGGTGGAGGCCCGATACGAGATTCTCAACGACCGCGTGGCGGAGAGCTGGAACTGGGGCTCGCAGCGGCGCCATCTCGAAGCCCTGAGCGACCTGCGCCAGGCGCAGGGCCTCGACCCGCGTCTCAAAATCCTGGTGGCGCAAGGGCTTTACGATCTGGTGACGCCCTATTACGCCGCAAAACTCCTGCTCGATCTGGCGCCGCCTGTCGGCGCGCCGGAACGCATCGAATTCCTGGCTCTGCCGGGCGGCCACATGTTCTATGCCGTCGATTCGTCGCGCGCCGCGCTGCGCGACGCGGCGCGGAAATTGATTTTGGGCGAGTGAGCTTGCGCCGCGCCTCAACCGCCGGCGAAAAAAGAATTGGAAATCGGCGCAGGCTCTCAAAAAACGCCCCGGCGTCCCCATATCGGCGATCAGGGGGGTTTTGGGGCTTGCGCGCGAGGAAAAGGGGCCATGATTCGTCAACCTGCGGTCGCGGGGACGTTCTATCCCGCCAGCGCCGCCGTGCTTGAGCAGACGCTCGCCGGCCTGGTGAAAACATCGCTTGCATCGTCGGCGACCGGGCGGCCCAAGGCGCTGATCGCGCCCCATGCCGGCTATGTCTATTCGGGCGCGGTAGCCGGAGAGGCCTATGCCCGGCTCGTCCCTTACGCCGGACTCATTTCCCGCGTTGTTCTGCTCGGTCCGGCGCATCGGGTCGCCCTTCGCGGACTGGCTGTGCCGGCGTCCGACCGGTTTGCGACGCCGCTCGGCGAAATTCCCCTGGACCGGGCGGCCATTCGCCGGATCGAAGGAATGGCGCAGGTGTCGGTCAGCGAGGCGGCGCATGAATTCGAACATTCGCTGGAAGTTCAGCTCCCGTTCCTGCAACGCGTCCTGCGTGATTTCACTCTGGTTCCGCTGGCCGTCGGCGACGCCACGGCCGAGGAAGTCGCCGAGGTGCTCGAAGCCCTTTGGGGCGGACCGGAAACGCTGATCGTCGTCAGTTCCGACCTGTCGCATTATCTGCCTTACGACGAGGCCCGGCGGAAGGACGATGACACCGTGGCGCTTCTGCTCCAGCGGCGTCCGCTCGACAGTTTTGAGCGCGCTTGCGGCGCCTTGCCGATCAATGGGCTGTTGCTGGCGGCAGGCCGGCACAAGCTCACGCCAAGGCTGGTGGCCCAATGCAATTCGGGCGACACGGCAGGGGACCGGCAAAGAGTCGTTGGTTACGCGGCGATCGAATTTGACGAAGCCGGCGGCGACCGCGGCCCGGTCCTGCTCGCGCTCGCCCGCGCGTCGATCGCGAGCGCCTTTGGCGACTCGCCTGACGCCGAACGAACTTCGCGCGGGTTTCAAGAATCCTGGCTGCAGGAAAAAGCCGCCTGTTTCGTGACCTTGAAACGAGGCGGCGCGCTTCGGGGATGCGTCGGCGACATCGAGGCCCGCCGCCCGCTCAACGAGGCCTTGACCGCCAATGCGCGCGCGGCGGCCTTCGAGGACCCGCGCTTTGCGCCGCTCGCCGCCGACGAGTTGGCGGGGACAACCATCGAGGTGTCGCTGCTGTCGCCGCTGTCGCCGCTGCCGGCGCGTTCGGAAGCCGAGGCGCTGAGGCTGCTCCGGCCAAAGGTCGATGGACTGGTGCTAACCTGCGGGCGCCATCGCGCGACGTTCCTGCCGCAGGTCTGGGATACGCTCCCCGAACCCCGCGACTTCCTTCGCCAGCTCAAGCTCAAGGCCGGGCTGCGGGCCGATTTCTGGTCGGAAGAAATCCACCTCGATCGATATCGCGTCAACAAGTGGAGCGAGCCCGAAGTCGGTCCGAATGCGCAATAATGTTTGAAAATCATCCCGCCGGTTACTGGCGCGCAACCGGGGACGGGCGCATCCAGTGCGAGGTTTGCCCGCGCGACTGCAAATTGCACGAGGGACAGCGCGGCGCCTGCTTTGTCCGGATGCGCGAAGGCGACGCCATGGTCCTGACGACCTATGGGCGTTCATCGGGCTTCTGCATCGATCCCATCGAGAAAAAGCCGCTCAATCATTTCCATCCCGGTTCGAGCGTCTTGTCCTTCGGCACGGCTGGCTGCAACCTCGCCTGCAAATTCTGCCAGAATTCGGACATCAGCGCGGCGCGCGACATGGACTCGCTGATGGAATGGGCTTCGCCCGAAGCCATCGCCGCAACCGCCGCGCGGCATGGCTGCGCGAGCGTCGCCTTCACCTATAACGACCCGGCGATCTTCCTCGAATACGCCATGGACGTGGCCGACTCCTGCCACGCCCGGCAAATAAAGACGGTCGCGGTGTCGGCCGGCTACATGCGCGAAGGCGCGCGGCGCGACTTTTTTGCGAAAATCGACGCGGCCAATATCGACCTCAAGGGCTTTTCGGAAGACTTTTATTTCAGGCTGACGGCGGCGCATTTGCAGCCGGTGCTCGATACGTTGCTCTATCTGAGGCGCGAGAGCGACGTCTGGCTGGAGATCACGACGCTGCTGATTCCGGGGAAAAACGACTCCGACGAGGAACTGACGGCGCTGTCCAACTGGGTGGCGCGCGAATTGGGGCGGGATGTGCCGCTGCATTTCTCGGCCTTCCATCCGGCCCATAAAATGCGCGACACGCCCGCGACGCCGCCCGAGACCCTGACGCGCGCCAGAAAAATCGCGATGCGGGCCGGTCTCGACTATGTCTATCTCGGCAATGTTCACGATGCACAGGGCGACACCACCTTCTGCCCGCAATGCCGCGCGCCGCTGATCGTGCGCGACTGGTTCCGGATCGAACGTCACGATCTGGCGCAGGGCGGCTTATGCCCAGGCTGCGGCGCGGCGATCGCCGGTCGCTTCGAAGGCCAGATCGGCGATTTCGGCCGTCGCAGGATTCCGGTGACGATCGGACCATGATCTTGACCGTCGCCGATTCCCGAAAAAGCCAAAAAAAAACAGACGGGCCTTGGGACGGTCGCCGGTCCCCAAAAACAGCGTCTAAAACAAAAACACACGCAATTTGAACTATTTGGTTGTCTTATGGCCGGTTCCTGCTTATCCGGTGCGTCGATTGACCGACGGTTCGGCGGCTCGACCGCGATATCGGAAGGAATAGGCATGGCGGCGGCTTCTTCTCCTGTTCGCCTCGTTCATCCCAAACGCTTCGGCGATGAGCGCGGCTGGTTCACCGAGGTCTATAGCGAGAAAGCCTTCGAAGCCTTGGGGATCCCCGTGCGTTTCGTCCAGGACAATCATTCGCTGTCGCGCCCGGTGGGCACTTTGCGCGGACTGCACTATCAGACGCCGCCTTGCGGGCAGGACAAGCTGGTGCGCTGCATCGCCGGCTCGATCTACGACGTGGCGGTCGATATCAGGCGTGATTCTCCGACTTATGGAAAATGGGTCGGCGCGGAGCTTTCGGCGGAAAACGGCCTGCAATTGTTCATCCCGATCGGTTTCGCCCATGGTTTCGTCACCCTGACGCCCGACGTGCAGGTGACCTATAAATGCTCCAGCCTCTATGCCCCGGCCCATGATGGCGGCGTGCGCTGGAACGACCCCGCCATCGGCATTGATTGGCCCTTGCCCGAGGGCGTCGCGCCGACCTTGTCGCCCAAGGATGAAAAAGCGCAGTTCCTGAAGGACTTCGTCAGTCCGTTCGATTATGACGGCCATCCGCTGCAGCCTCTGGAGCTTTGAGTCAACGCGAATTTCAAGGGATTTCCCATGCGCATTCTTGTGACCGGCGGGGCCGGATTTATCGGTTCGGCGCTGGTTCGCCACCTGATCGGCGAGGTTGGAGCGCAGGTGCTGGTCGTCGACAAGCTGACCTATGCCGGCCATCTCTCCTCGCTCCGGCTCGTCGCCGACAGCCCGCTCTATCGGTTCGTCCAGGCGGATATTTGCGACCGCGCCGCCATGGACGCGGCCTTCGCCGGCTTCAAGCCGGACGCCGTCATGCATCTTGCCGCCGAGAGCCATGTCGATCGCTCGATCACCGGCGCCGCCGATTTCATTCAGACCAATCTGGTCGGCACTTTCGTGTTGCTCGAGGCGGCCCGCGCCTATCACGGCAAGCTCGACGCGAAGGCCAGGGAAGCCTTCCGCTTCCTGCATGTCTCCACCGACGAAGTCTATGGATCGCTCGGCGACGAGGGCCTGTTCGAGGAAACCACGCCCTACGATCCTTCCTCGCCCTATTCGGCCTCCAAGGCCGGCGCGGATCATCTTGCCCTGGCCTGGGGCCGCACCTTCGGCCTGCCGGTGGTGGTCTCCAATTGTTCGAATAATTACGGGCCCTATCATTTCCCGGAAAAACTCATTCCACTGGTGATCCTCAACGGATTGCACGGGCGCGAACTGCCGGTCTATGGCGCCGGCTCCAATATCCGCGACTGGCTCTATGTCGAGGATCACGCGCGGGCGCTGCACCTGATCGTCAGCAAGGGGCGGCTTGGCGAAAAATACAATGTCGGCGGGCGCAACGAGCGGACCAATATCGACATCGTCCGCCGAATCTGCACGTTGCTCGACGAATTGGCGCCGGCGGCAAGGCCGCATGAGGAACTGATCCGCTATGTGACCGATCGTCCCGGCCATGACCAGCGCTACGCCATCGACGCGACCAAGCTCGAAACCGAACTGGGCTGGAAGGCCCAGGAAACCTTCGACACCGGCATCGTCAAGACCGTGCGCTGGTATCTCGACAATGAATGGTGGTGGCGGCCTTTGCGCGACAAGGTCTATTCCGGCGAGCGCCTCGGCGTTCTGACCGAACCGCCGGCGGGAGGCTGAACATCATGCGCCTTGTCGTCACCGGGTCGCAGGGGCAGGTCGTGCGCGCGCTCATCGAGCGGGCGGGGCCCGAACTCGAAATCGTCGCCCTTGGCCGTCCGGAACTCGATCTCGAACATCCCGGCGATCTCGCCGCGCTGTTTTCGCGCCATGCGCCGGACGCCATCGTCAATGCGGCCGCCTATACCGCCGTGGACAAGGCGGAAAGCGAGCGCGAAACGGCTTTCGCCGTCAATGGCGCCGGCGCCGGCGCCGTCGCGGCGGCGGCGAGACGCCTGAATGTTCCAGTCGTCCAGATATCCACCGATTACGTCTTCGACGGTTCGGGCGACAGGCCCCTGCGCGAAACCGACCCGACCGGGCCGATCGGCGTCTATGGCGCGAGCAAGCTCGCCGGCGAGCAGGCCGTGGCGGCGGCCGCGCCCGATCATGTCATCTTGCGCACCGCGTGGGTCTATGCGCCCTTCGGCGCGAATTTCGTGCGCACCATGCTGCGCCTCGCCGCTGCGCGCGACGAATTGAAAGTGGTGGGCGACCAGTTCGGAACCCCGACCTCCGCCCTCGACATAGCGGCGGCCATCGAATCGGTGGCGCGCCATCTCGTCGCCCGGCGCGACGCGGCGCGGCTTCGCGGCATATTTCATATGACGGCGAAGGGGGGGCCGATCAGCTGGGCGGATTTCGCCGCCGAAATCTTCCGCCAGTCGGCTTTGCGCGGCGGCCCTGGCGCGCGGGTGACAGCTATTCCAACTTCCGAATATCCGACGCCGGCGCGCCGTCCCGCCTGGTCCTGCCTCGACGGCGGCAAGCTCGCCGCGATCCATGGCGTGACCTTGCCCGACTGGCGGGACGCGCTGGCGCAAACCATCGAGCGACTCGCCGCCCAGGGAGAATGGCAATGAAAGGCATTATTCTGGCCGGCGGAAGCGGCACCCGCCTGCATCCGATGACGCTGTCGGTGTCGAAACAGATCTTGCCGGTCTATGACAAGCCGATGATCTATTATCCGCTCAGCGTGCTGATGCTGGCGGGAATTCGCGAAATCCTGATCATTTCGACGCCGCGCGACCTGCCGATGTTCAAGGAGCTTCTCGGCGACGGGAGCCAATGGGGCCTCGAACTGTCCTACATCGTGCAGCCGAGGCCGGACGGTCTGGCGCAGGCCTATATTCTCGGCGCGGATTTCGTCGGCGACCAGCCTTCGGCGCTGGTGCTGGGCGATAATATTTTCTACGGCCACGGCCTGGTCGATCTTTGCCGTCACGCCCGGGCGCGCGAAAGCGGCGCGACGGTTTTCGCCTATCGCGTGCAGGATCCGGAACGCTATGGCGTCGTCCAGTTCGACGCCTCGGGCAAGGCGATCTCGATCGAGGAAAAGCCGGTCAAGCCGAAGTCGAAATTCGCCGTCACCGGACTTTATTTCTACGACGCCGAAGTGGTGGAAATCGCGCGAAAACTGAAACCTTCGCCGCGCGGCGAGTTGGAAATCACCGACGTCAACCGCGTCTATCTCGACCGCGGCCTGCTTTCGGTGGAAACGCTCGGCCGGGGCTTCGCCTGGCTCGACACCGGGACGCCGGAATCGCTCGTCGATGCGGCGACCTTCGTGCGCGCGCTGGAAAAACGCCAGGGCGTGCGCATCGCCTGTCCGGAAGAAATCGCTTTCGCCAATGGCTTCATCGACCGCGCGCAACTGCAGAAACTGGCGACGGCGCTCGGCAAAAGCGGCTATGGGCGCTATCTGACGGAAATCGCCGAGGAAAGCGCTCCATCGGCGCTGGAATAGCGCCGCGCGCAAGCGATCCTGTGGCCGTCATCTCGAACCGATGAACGGTCCGATCTCGCGGGCCGGCACGAAATATTTGGCGAGGTCCAGCATCTTGGGCTTGCCGCCCGGTTCCTGCGCGCCGCCGGCGGCGATCTGTAATTTGCGGCTCATGATCCCCATCAGGCAATTTTTGGCCGGGTCGAAAACGCCGGATCCGGAATTTCCGGTGGTTGCGACATCGGCGATCAGCGTGTCGAAGCGGGTTGAGTGAAACTCCGGCGGCAGGGCTTTCGGCGACAATATATGCGAGGTCGAGAGGGCTTCGGGGGTTGCGACCACCACCGGCTGTCCGACGCGCGGCGCCGCCGCGCACAAGGGCATCAGGCGCAGCGCGAGGCTTGGCGGCAATTGGCTCGAATCGATGCGCAGCAAGGTCAGGTCCACCAACTCGAATTCGCCTTCCCGGACGATCTTGGCTTCGAGGGTCTGACCGGCGATCTCGACGCTCGGGTCGCCCTGGGTGGGATGTCCGACCACATGGGCGGCGGTCAGGACCAGTCCATCGCCGAGATAAATGCCGAAGCCGGGCCAACTCTGCCGCGGCTTCCTGAAAATATGGACGGCGAAGGCCTGGTAGGGAAGGTCATATCGCGTCAGGACGGAACGGCCCGGATCTGGGGCCTGTTCGGTCGCCGCTTTGGACGATTCTTTCGGCGCGTCTTGGCGCGCCTCTTGGGGCGCTTCCTGGGACGCCGCGCGTCCGTCGATGTCAATGGCGAAAAGACCGCAGGCAAGGACGAGCGCAAGCGCAAGCGCCGGGATCCTGCCGGCGCCTGTTCCGGGCCGCCGCCGGTCCCGCCATCGCGGCGCGGGCGTCGTTCCGACGGGCCGGGTCCCGCCGCCCAATTGTCGCTTCACCACGTCTTTCCTTGTCCCTCGGGCGAATCCGCTTCAGGCCGGGTGCGGTGTCGAACAATCGGAGTTTTCGGCATCTTGTTCCGCCTTCGGGTCGAATGGGCCAGGATGGATACAATCCAATCTAGACGCGTTTACGGCCATCGCAAGTCGCTGGCGCGGCAGCGTGGAATAGTTGACTAAAATAGTAAACTATTTATCGTCTGCCGGCGGCGGTCAGCGCGGCCAGGCGGGCGTTTCGAAAAGGGATTGCCGGTTTTTGGCCAAAATCCTGCTAAAACCAGTTTGCCTGACGCGCCGCAGGCGAAAACAAACGTGAAACCACCGCCGGAGCCCGATCCGAACGATTCGGAGCGAGGCTCGGGCGCCGCGCCGCCGAAACCTGTCAAGAATGACGCCGGGGAACAACCAGATGTCCAACCAGTCGAAAAATCCCGAAACCATCGTCCTGCACGCCGGTTGGCGCGCCGACCCCGCGACCGGATCGGTGGCGCCGCCGATCTACCAGACCACCAGCTACCAGTTCCGCGACACCGAACACGCCGCCAATCTGTTCGGGCTCAGGGAACTGGGCAATATCTACACCCGCCTCGGCAACCCGACGACCGACATTCTGGAGCAGCGGCTGACCGCGCTCGAAGGCGGCGCCGCGACCCTGGCGGTTGCTTCCGGGCAAGCGGCTTCGGCCTTCGCGGTGCAAAACCTCGCCCGCGTCGGCGACAATATCGTCTCCTCGACCGATCTTTATGGCGGCACCTGGAACCTGTTCGCCAATACGCTCAAGGACCAGGGCATAGAAGTCCGCTTCGTCGATCCGGCCGACCCGGAAAACTTTCGCCGGGCCATCGATGCGCGCACGCGCGCCTTTTATGCGGAAACCCTGCCCAATCCGAAGCTCGCGGTGTTCCCGATCGCCGAAGTCGCCGCCATCGGCCGCGAATTCGGCATTCCGCTCATCGTCGACAATACCGCCGCGCCGATTTTGACGCGGCCGCTCGATCACGGCGCGGCCATCGTCGTCTATTCGACCACCAAATACATCGGCGGACACGGGACGTCGATCGGCGGCGCGATTGTCGATGGCGGCAATTTCGACTGGGAACAATTTCCGGAGCGCCAGCCTGCGCTCAATACGCCCGATCCGAGCTATCACGGCGCGGTATGGACACAGGCGGTGAAGGGAATCGGTCCGGTCGCCTTCATCATCAAGGCGCGCACGACGCTGTTGCGCGATCTCGGCGCGGCGCTTTCGCCGTTCAACGCCTTCCTCACCTTGCAGGGCCTTGAGACGCTGCCCCTGCGCATCGAGCGCCACAGCCAGAACGCCTCCGCCGTCGCGCAATGGCTGGCGAAAAGGCCGGAGGTGATCAAGGTGATCCACCCCTCGCAGCAGAGCGGCGAGACTCGGGCGCGGGCCGACAAATATCTCAAGGGCGGCTATGGCGGGCTGGTCGGTTTCGAACTGGCCGGCAGTTCGGCGGCGGGGCGCAAATTCATCGACGCGCTGGCGCTGTTCTATCACGTCGCCAATATCGGCGACGCGCGCAGCCTCGCCATCCATCCGTCCTCGACCACCCATTCGCAACTGGCGGAAGAGGCGCAGACAGCTACCGGCGTCTCGCCCGGCTATGTCCGCCTGTCGGTCGGGATCGAGCATATCGACGATATTCTCGCCGATCTCGACCAGGCTTTGCAGGCCGCCGCCGATTGATCTTTAGAAAATCCGCCAAGAAACCACGAGAAAGAAAGGGCCCGGCCAATGATTGGCTGGACCCTGATTTTTTCCGCACGAAAGCGACAGACGAAAATTACTTGCCCTGAACCTTGGCGATCACCGCTTCGACCGGCTTGAAAGCCTGCTTGGCGAAATTGGTGTAGAGTTCGCCGATCTTGGTCGATTGGGCGATGAAATCTTCGTAGCTGGTCTTGGCGAATTCAGCCTGCAGCTTGAGGGCCTCGTCGATCTGCTTCGCGGCGCTGAGCTTGGCGACAAAAGCCGAGCTGTTCTCGATGGTCTTCTTCGAATATTCGCTCGCCTCGGCGGCGATGGCCTGAAGGCCCTTGGCGAATTCGCTGGTGGCGGTCTGGACCGCTTCGATTTGCTCTTTGCCGAAATTCTGGATCTGTTCGATTTTGTCGGACATCGTCGTTTCCTTTGGATCGCCTTCCGCCGGTCGGCGGCGGCCGTTGCAGGAACCACCCTTACAGTCAGCCCCGTGCCCTCCTTTTAGGCGAGACGCATCGCTCCTGTCAACCAAAATGCTGCACTGCACAATAAACTTTGCGGTCGGGCGTCGCGCTGCGGATTCCGGCGGCTTTTTCGCCCGGTCAATTCAATGCGCCGATCAAGGCGCCGCCCATCAGCGAGGCGATGGTTCCGCAAACCATCGCCCGCAAGCCGAGCGCCGCGACGTCGTGTTTGCGTTCCGGCGCCATGGCGCAGACGCCCCCGACCAGCACGCCGACCGAACCGAAATTGGCGAAGCCGCACAGGGCGTAAATCAGAATCAGCTTCGAGCGCGCGCTGATCGCGCCTTCGGGCAGGTTGGCCAGATCGAGATAGGCGATGAATTCATTGAGCGTCGTTTTCGCGCCGAGCAGCCGCGCGGCTGTGTCGAGATCGGGACCATCGACGCCGATCGCAAAGGCCAGCGGGCGGAACGCAAAGGCGAACAGGCGCTGGAGGGTCAGCGGCGCGCCGAACAGGTCGGGCAGGGCGGCGAGCGCGCCATTGACCAGCGCCACCAGCGCCAGCAGCACGATCAGATGGGCGAGAATATGGGCGAGAATCACCACGCCGTCGGTCGTGCCGCGCGAAATGGCTTCCAGCGCATTGTGCGGCGGGTCCTTGATGACGATGGCGCCCTCGGCCCCGGGATTGGCGGCAAAGGGCGTCATGATCGCCGCCACGGCGATTGCGGCGGGGGCCGAAATCAGCGCGGCCGTCAGGATATGACCGAAGGCTTCGGGCAGGACGGGCGCCAGGATGCGGCCGTAGATCACCATCACCGTGCCGGAAATCCCGGCCATGCCTGCGCTCATCAAAGCGAAGAGTTCGCCGCGCGGCATAGTCGCCAGCCAGGGGCGAATCAGGATCGGCGCCTCGACCATGCCGACGAAGAAATTGACCGCCGCGCCCGTGCCCAGCGCGCCGCCGACGCCGACGGTTCGGCGCAGCACATAGGCCATTGCGCCGACGATTTTCTGCATCACGCCCCAGTGGAACAGCAGCGAGGCGAGGGCGCAGATGACGAGAATCAGCGGAAAGACATGAAAGGCGAGCACCAGCGTCGAGCCCTGGCCATTGGGCTCGAAGGGCAGGGCGGCGCCGCCGAGATAGCCGAAGACGAAGGAGGTTCCGGCCTCGGTGGCGCGGTCGAGCGCGCCGACCGCGCCGGCGAGCGTCGTCATGATGGCGCGGGCCGGCGGGAATTTGAGCAGCAGGACCGCCAGCGCGACTTGCAGCGCCACGCCGGCGGCTACGACGCGGCGTGGTATGGCCCGGCGATCCTCGCTCAGCGCATAGGCCAGCGCCATGAGGCAGGCCATGCCGAAAATTCCATGCAGCAGATTCATGGCTTGCCCGATGGCGCGAGAAATTCGCCCAGCACTTATAACAGCCCTCGGGAGTGAAAACCCATCGGCCCCGTCTCGGCGCGCGCCCTTGCAAAGCAAACAGCCCGCCGGTCAGACGGCGCGGAACGCGGCGCTCGAACGGTCTTTGCCCGGGCCGTCAGCCTCCGAACGCCATTTCCGGCACGACCTCGGCGATGATGAGACGGGCGCTGGTGGCGGCGACGATTTCCGCGACCTCGACGCCGGGCGCGCGTTCAAGCAGCACGAGGCCGGCGTCGGTCGGTTCGATCACCGCCAGATCGGTGATGATCAGGGTGACGCGGCGCGTCGCGGTCAGCGGCAAGGTGCATTCGGGGACGATTTTCGGATTGCCTCTCGCGGTGTGCTGCATGGCGACGAGCACGCGGCGCGCGCCGCTGACGAGATCCATCGCGCCGCCCATGCCCGGGACCATCTTGCCCGGCACGACCCAATTGGCGAGATGGCCCTTTTCGTCGACCTGCAACCCGCCGAGCACGGTGGCGTCAAGATGGCCGCCGCGAATCAGTCCGAAGGACATGGTGCTGTCGACCGTCGCGGCGCCGGGCACCGCCGAAATATAGCCGCCGCCGGCGTCGGTGAGTTCCTCGTCCTCCATGCCTTCCGGCGGACGCGAATCCATGCCGACGATGCCGTTTTCCGACTGAAAGAGAATGCCGAGGCTTGGCGCGATATATTTGGAGACGCCGGTCGGCAGGCCGATGCCGAGATTGACCAGGGTGCCTTCATGCAGTTCGAGGGCGACGCGGCGCTGGATGATTTCATCTGGGGACAGGGTCATTGGTGGGCGCCTCTACGGATGATGTAATTGACCAGAACGCCGGGGGTGTTGACATGATCGGGCGGAATCACGCCCACGGGAACAATTTCGCGCGGCTCGCAGATCACCGTTTGCGCCGCCATGGCCATGACCGGATTGAAATTGGTCGCGGTCAGCTGATAGGAAACATTGCCATTGTGGTCGCAGCGATCGCAGGCGATCAAGGCGAAATCGGCTTTGAGCGGCGGCGCGTAGAGCCATGGCTCGCCGTCGATGTCGATGATTTTCTTGCCTTCGGCCGCAGTCGTGCCGAGCGCGGTCTTGGTGAGAACGCCGCCCAGGCCATAGCCGCCGGCGCGAATCTGCTCGGCGAGCGTGCCCTGCGGCGTCAGTTCTACGTCGATGACGCCGTCGATCATCGCCCTCTGGGTCTCGGGATTGAGACCGATATGGGAGGCGACAAGGCGCGCCACCGCGCCGGCGCGGATCAGCTTGCCGATGCCGTAATCGGCCTTCGCCGTGTCATTGGCGATGATGGTGAGATTGCGGACGCCGCGTTCGACGAGCGCTGCGATGGTGCGGTGCGGACTGCCCACGCCCATGAATCCGCCGATCATCAGCACGGCGCCGTCGGAAATCATCGCCGCCGCCTCCTCCGGGGTAACGCCCTTTTTCATCGTCAACTCGCCTCGTTCTGGCCGGCCAGGGTTTTGCCGGATTAGCGCCGCCGTCGTCGCAAGCCCGCACCGCAACGCTTGCAAGCTTATGCGCCCATTTTGATAGATCGGTGAACGAGACTTTGGTCAAATAGCGCGAGACGATATAAGGTCTCTGGCCTCCGCGCCCGGCTTCGAGGGCTCGGACGATCGCCCGGGTTCGAGCGTCAACATCGGCGCTCCCGCGGTCGACCGCATGAGGCGCGATGAGGATTCCATCGTATTTTATCCAGCCATGAGGTTTTTGGACGTGCATCCTGTTCAGATCATCCATTTTTCCGATGTGCTTTGCGTCTGGGCATTTTTCGCCGAGCCCCGTCTTGCAGAGGTGAGGCGATCGTTCGGCGATCGGGTCGCGTTCCAATATCGCTTCTGCCCGGTCTTTGGCGATGTTCCGGGCAAGATCGCCACCGCCTGGCAGAGCAAGGGCGGTTACGATGGCTTTGCCGAGCATGTTCAGAACGCGGGCCATAAATTTCCGGAATTGACCCTGCATCCGGACCTTTGGCGCAAGACCCGGCCGGCTTCTTCGCTGTCGCCGCATCTTTTTCTCAAAGCCCTGGAAGTCGCGGAATTGGACGGCCAATGCACGCCGGGAACATTCGCTCGCGCGCTCCGGACCATTCGGGAGGCGTTTTTCGTCCATGGGCTCGACATTTCACGACGTGAAACGCAACAGGACATCGCCCGGGAAATCGGGCTGGACGTCACGGTCGCCCGGGGCGCCCTCGACGACGGTCGCGCCCATGCCGCGCTTTCCGCGGACTACAGGGAAGCGGAGAACCTCGGCGTGAAAGGCAGTCCGACGATGATCCTGAACGAGGGACGCCAGAAACTGTTCGGCAATGTCGGCTATCGAATTATCGAAGCCAATATCCAGGAACTGTTGCGCGAACCGAACCCGGATCAGGCAAGCTGGTGCTAGAGCAATGTTGGAAAACACTCCCTCCCGCCGCCGTTTTGTCGTTGAATGGCCCGGGACCATCCGGTTTCGCGCGAAAAAGCTGAGGGAACCGCAGGGGCGCCCCCCTTGGCCGGAAACATGCTACAGAGAAGCCACGCCCCTTCGGGGCCTGGAGAGAGAGCGCCCTTGACCGATATGGACCCACCCGTTTCCCGAGAACCCGTTTCCCAAGAAACCGCTTCCGCCCGCGTGCGGCGCCGGATCGTGGCGGCGCGGAAACGTTTCAACGCCAATGACAATATTTCCGCCTTTCTGGAGCCGGGCGACCTCGAGGCGCTGCTCGACGAGGTCGAAGCCAAGTTCAAGGGGGTGCTGGAAAGCCTGGTGATCGACACCGATACCGATCACAACACCCAGGAAACCGCGCGCCGGGTGGCCAAGATGTACCTGACCGAAGTGTTTCGCGGGCGCTATGTCGGCGCGCCGCCGGTCACCGAGTTTCCGAACGCCGAATTGCTGAATGAATTGATGATCGTCGGGCCGATCACGGTGCGCAGCGCCTGTAGCCATCATTTCTGCCCGATCATCGGGCGGCTGTGGATCGGGCTGATGCCCAACGAACATTCCAATCTGATCGGCCTGTCGAAATATTCGCGCCTCGCGGAATGGGTGATGTCGCGCCCGCAGATCCAGGAGGAGGCGATCACCCAGCTGGCCAACGTGCTGATGGACAAGGTGCGGCCCGACGGTCTGGCGGTGGTGATGGAGGCCGATCATTTCTGCATGCACTGGCGCGGCGTCAAGGACGACCAGACCAAGATGCTCAACAGCGTCATGCGCGGCTCCTTCCTCAAGGATCACACCTTGCGCTCCGAATTCCTTTCCCTGCTGAATCTGAAATCGTGAGGACAAAAGATGCTCGTCCGTTGCCTCTACGCCAGCCGCCCAACCGCCGCCTGCGACGCCCCGGCGATGGATCTTATCCTCCAGCAGGCGCGCAAGAATAATCCGGCCCGTGGATTGACCGGTCTGCTCGCCATCTCCCACAATTTGTTCCTGCAGGTGCTTGAAGGGGGACGCGACGAGGTCTGCGAGATCTACAACGCCATCGTGCGCGACGAACGCCACGAACAGGTGCGGCTGCTGATCTTCGAGGAAATATCGGAGCGGCGGTTCGGCGCCTGGACCATGGGGCAGATCAATATCGACCGGCTCAATCCCTCGCTGCTGCTCAAATATTTCAAGCGGGCCGAACTCAATCCGTTCGACAGTTCCGGCCGGGCGACCCTGGCCCTGCTCGACGAGATGGTCGTTACGGCGGCGATCTCGCCCCGGGGAGAATGAGCGCAAAGGGCGATGGCTTGTTCGATACGACTTCCTTGCTGTTGCCGATCGAGGCTTTGAGCGTCGCCGGGCCGGAGCGTTTTCGAGCGAACTGGCTCTGGCGTTGCGCGCCAATAGCAGCGATTCGGTTGCGGCGATGACGCCGCTGCGGACGGACATGCGGCCGCCGGTGGTGCTGGAGTCATTTGCCGCCGCCACGACCGTCGGCGTCGTCATGACAGTTCTGGCCGGATTCCTTGCCCGTCATCCGGCGACGCGGGCCCATCTCCAGCGCATCGCCAAACAGGCGCTGCCAATCCTGCTTATCGCCATCGGCGCGATGACCCTGAACGGCCGGCCCGACGCGGATATGGCCCAGTAGCGATCTGCCGAGGCCGCGCGCTCAGAATTTGTAGGTGATCGACGCCTGGGGCCCGAGCATGGTCTGATGCAGCCGGAAACTGCCGCCGAAGTCGTTATATTGCTGATTATAGAGATAAAGCGCGCGGAAGCCCACGGTTGAGGCAATGGTCGGCGTCCAATTATAGCCGAGCGCGCCGAAAAACTGCCATGTCGCGCTGCCGCCGGTTCCGCCGACATCGACTTCGCCATCGGCGAACCATTTTTCGTCGAATTTATTGCGCAAGGCGAGGCCGGCGATCGGGCTCGCCCAGTTCTTGGTCACGGAAAAGTTCCGGGCGAAGCCGGTGACGGGCGCGCCCAGTCCGAGCGATTCATTCACGTTGACATAGCGGACGCCGGCGATCGCATAGAGGCTGAAATCGGGCGCGCCGAACGGAATCCGGATGCCGCCGAAACCGGTCAAAATCGTCTCGCCGAGCGTCAGGCCGGCGCTGACGCCGCCGAAAGGGGTCCCCGGCAGCACATTGAAATGCGCGTTCGCCCCGAGCCGGACCCAGTAAAGGTCCAGCCCGGCGATGAAATTTTCGTTGCGGGCGGTGAAACTGACCGGGACATTGCCATAGAGGTGCCGCAGAAGCGTGAAAAAGCCAATGCTGCTGGAGGCGCTCGGCAGGCCGGCGAAGCCGGAATTGACCTGCAGGCTCGGCGACCAGCCATTGAGCGTCGCCTCGAAACGCCAGCCGCCGGGCGCGGGCGCCGGCAGCGGGGCCTCCTTGAGCGATGGCGGATCGGCGGCAAGAACCGGGCCCGAGAAAATCATACCGACGGCGAATAGAGACGCCCGAAAGGTTTTGTTCATTTCTGTCCCCGGAAAACGATGGCCCGCGACCTTTTCGTAACCGCGCCTCGACATCCGCGTGGAACGCGAATGCAAGGCGTCGATAGGTCTCACTTCCGATGAACCGTGCCAAAAATGACGGACAAAGAAAACCTGTGGAGGAGGTTCGCGTCGATCTTTCCGGCTTCAGTTGCAAAATTGCGACAAAACAGGCGGATAGCGCGGGTCGGCTTACGAAAAATGGCATGTGGAAGAATGGGTTAAAAGCGGCAAGGTCGCCTTTTCATTACGGCCCAAGTCCGCTAAAAATTTCTCGAAAGCGGGCGTCAGACAGAATTTTCAACCAGGGAGCTTACCGATGAAGAAAACCGCACTCATTCTGGCTTTGGCGGCGACATTGGCGCCGTCGTTGGGCCGCGCCCAGGTCGCCATCGACATGGGCACGGTCACCTGCGGCGATTATCTGGCCATGTCGCCGGAACTCGATAAGGTGTTTTCCGCCTGGATGAGCGGCTGGTTCAACCAGAAGCATGGTTCCACCACGGTCGATCTCGACCGCTTCGCGACCAATGTCGCCAATGTGAAGAAATGGTGCGGGAACAACCAGAAGTCTTCGGTAATGGGCGCCCTTCAGGCCGCCACAGGCGGCGCCAACTGATTTGATTTCGGATTCGGAGGAATAAGATGAACCGCAAACTTCTCATTGCCGCAGCCGCTCTCGCGGCGATTTCCGTCAAGCCGGCGCTGGCGCAGGTCGTGGTCAACATGGACCAGATCACCTGCCAGCAATTCCTCGACGCCCCTCCTGAACGGCAGGCTTTGATCGCGTCCTGGGTAGGCGGCTATTTCAGCGCCACCAAGAACCTGAATCTGTTCGAATTGCGCTACGCCAAACGCAACACCGCCGTCATCGTCAAATATTGCAAGAAGAACAAGAAGGACTCATTCCTGAGTTCGTTCCTCAAGGTCGCCCACTGACCTGAAACAGCGTCGCGCCGAAAAAGGCGCGGCGCCCGCCGTCGCGCCGATTCGTGGATGCTTTTTCAAGCTGGAACGAGGCGCCGTCGCGCGGACAAGGATGTGCGACAAGGCCATCTTTTCGCCTTTTTGCCGTTCGGGCGTGGTTCAATTTTTAATTTCGCCGTGCAATGCTAACGTCTTGCTTTTTCGTCCATTTTCCTGCACAGCGGCAGCGCCTTGTGGCAAGCTGCAAGGCGTCTTCTCGCGCTCGGACTTTCACGATGCTCGCCGCCGCAAGTACAACAACGGCAAACAGGGGTAGACAATGAAATCTCGATCCTTATGGCTGTCGGCGCTCGCGCTTGCCAGCCTTTGCGCCATTCCGCCCGCTCGCGCCGAGGAACCGGCGGCCGCTCCAGCCGTCAAGACCGCCCCCGTGGCGATAGAACCCAGGGCCTTGGCCCTGCTGAAGGACATGAGCGAAACCCTGGCCAAGGCGAGTTCGATCTCGTTCCACGTCCGCCGCGCCTTCGACGAACCCGCCGCCAACGGCCAGCCGCTGGTCTATTACATCGCGTCCGAAGTAACGTTGCAGCGTCCCGACAAGCTCAAGATCGTCACGCTTGGCGACGGGCCTGTTTCGGAGTTTTACTATGACGGCAAGGAGATCCTGCTCTTCCTGCCGGAAGCCAATCTCGTCGCTGTCGATACCGCGCCGCCGAAGCTCGACGACATGCTCGAAGCCGCCTACGACAAGGCCGGCCTCTATTTCCCCTTCGTCGATTTCATCGTCGCCGACCCCTATGCCGCGATCGCCGAAGGCCTGACTTCGGCTTTCGTGATCGGCAGGTCCCAGGTCGTCGGCGGCGTCGAGACCGACATCGTCGCCATCGCCACCAAGAATATTCAGGCGCAGATCTGGATCGGCTCCGCCGACCGGCTGCCGCGCTTGGTCTGGCTCAATCCCACCGGAACCCTGGACAAGCCGCGCAGCGTGATCGAGTTCTCGAACTGGAAACTCGGCGCGCCATTGGCCGCCGATTCCTTCCGCTCCGAGGCCGCGGCCAAGGCCGGAAAGATCAAGTTCGCCAAACCCGCCGGCGTTAAGGCGCCCGCGAAACCGTGACCCGCAACCGTTCAAGGAAAAAGACCATGATCAAGCGTCAATTTCTGGCTGTTGTCCTCGCGGCTTCGGCTCTTGCCATTAATCCCGCCTTCGCCTGGCGCGGCGGCGGCTTCGGCGGTTTCCACGGCGGCGGCGACTTCCACGCTGGCGGATTTGACGGCGGCGGCTTCCACGCTGACAGTTTTCATGGCCCGGCGGGCGGCGAAGGGGCGGTCGTCCGCGGACCGGACGGCGGCGCGGCAGGAGTCTACCATGGTCCGGAAGGCGGCTGGCACGCCGGCGGTGTCGGCGGCTATGGCGGCACCTGGCATGGCGACGGCTATCACGCCGGCGGCGCCTGGGGCGGCGGCTACGGCTATCACGGGCCGGCGGTGGTCAACAGCTATTATGGCGGCGGCTGCTATGCCTGCGGGGCGGCGGTCGTCGGTGGGGTTGCGGCTTTGGCGATTGGCGCGAGCCTCGCCACGTTGCCTCCCGCCTGTGTCTATCGTGTCGTCGGCGGCGCCAGCTATTACAACTGCGGCGGCCAGTGGCTGCAGCCGCAATATGGCTATGGCGGCGTGCATTATGTGGTGGTTCCGCCGATGTGAGCTTGTCGGAACGGGTGGCCCGATTGGGCCTAACGCCGCCTCGTAAAGATTGCGCCCGAACCGCCAAAGGTTCGGGTGCTATGCGCCTTTCCGCCACCGTTCGATCCTGGGGACGGAAACCGCGCGACGGATGACAAATTTGTCGCAAGGCCGCAAAAAGTGCGGCGTCCGCGCATGCCCCAGAGCGTTTTCAAGTGAAGCGGTTCCGGTTCGCGTGAAGAAAACGCCTAAAAACAAGAACTAGAACCCCTTTTCCGTTCCATCGGATCGGAAAAGGCGCCAGCCCGACCTCTGTTGACCGCCCGTCCCCTCAAACCTAAAGATTCGCCCTTGTCGTCTTTCGACGGGGGGCGCGGATGCTGCGAGGCTGCTTTGCCGCGCAGCCCGGAACCGGCGTGTTTGCAGGGCCAGACAGCATGAAAGTGGTTTTTCGTTCGTCACAGCGTGTTGTTTCAAGTCTTATCGTTTTGGCCGCCTTGTCGCTGGCCGCCTGCGCGCCGCTGGACCGCAAGAATGCGGTGCCTCCGCAACTGCGGCTCTCGACGAGCGTTCTCGGCATCCCCAACGCCCGTTTTTTCCGCGATCAGCCCGCGGACATGATCGCCGAGCAAAGGCGCCAGTTGATTCGCGAGGCAAGGGCGCTCGGCGTTCCGCGAGGAGCGGAAATGCCGACAGCCTATCTGTTGTCGCTGTCGGGCGGCGGCGACGATGGCGCCTTCGGCGCCGGTCTGCTGACGGGATGGACGGCGCATGGCGACCGCCCGAAATTCAAGCTGGTCACCGGCGTCAGCACCGGCGCGCTGATCGCGCCCTTCGCGTTCCTCGGCTCCGACTATGACGCTCAACTGACCGACGTCTTTACCAACATCCATCAGGCGGATATTTTCATCAAACGGTTTCCCACGGCGGCTCTTACCGATGACGCGCTGGCCGACACGGCGCCGCTGTTCGGCACCATTTCCAGATATGTCGACGCCGCCATGATGGCGCAAATCGCCGAGGAATATCGCAAGGGCCGCGTCCTGCTGATGCAGACGACCGACCTCGACGTCGGGCGTCCGGTGATGTGGAACATCGGAGCCATCGCCGAGGTCGGCACGCCGAAAGCGCTCGACCTGATCCGTCACATCATGCTGGCCTCGGCCGCCATCCCCGCAGCCTTTCCGCCGGTGATGTTCGATGTCGAAGCCGGGGGCGCCACTTTTCAGGAAATGCACGTCGATGGCGGCGCGTCGAGCCAGGCTTTTCTGATTCCGCCTTCGGTCGATCCCCGAATCGCCCAGGCCGAGACCGGTCACCGCCGAAAAATGTCCGCCTATATCGTCCGCAATTCGCGCCTGACCACCGAATGGAGCGATGTCGAACGCCGGACTTTGTCGGTCGCCGGCAAGGGCGTGACGACCATGATCAATTACAGCGGCGTCGGCGACCTTTACCGGATGTATCTGGAAACCCTGCGCGTCAACGCGCCCTTCCATCTGGCCTATATCGGCGAGGATTTCAGCGCCCCGCACAAGGAAGATTTCGACCAGACCTATATGCGGGCGCTCTATCGCTACGCCCATGACCGGGCCGCCAGAGGCTATCCCTGGTTCGCGGCGCCGCCCGGTTTCAGGCCCGGCGAAAACTGACCGCCTGAAGGTCGGAACGTCGGCGCCGCCGCGCGGTCCCAACAGAGACAAGACCCAGGTCGCAGCGCGTCGCGCCCCGCTCGCCCCCATGAGGGGTCGCACCCCGAAACCCAGTTGCGCATGACTCCCGGCCTGTCGAACAGGCGCCGACAAGCGCGGTCTGGCCCGAGAATGCCGGGCGACGCTTGAGCGGTCCATAAAGGCTCCGCGGAATTGCCGACAATAAAAAAAAAGCCCGGCCAGAAGGCCGGGCTTTCTCAAAACGCCATGAGGCGAATTTATCCTTGCTTTTTGGCTCAGTACTTGGCGACGACGGGTTCCGGAGCGCCAAACTTGTAAGCCAGACCGACGCGAACGACATTGTTCGTCAGGGTCGTGCGATAGAAGGTGTTGCCGAGATAATTGTCGATGCCGGTGGTGTTGTCCGTGCCGAAGTTGTAGTAGCGATATTCGATACGGCCGGTCCAGTTGTTGGTGAAGGCGTATTCCACGCCGCCGCCGACATCGTAGCCGGTGCGGGTGTTGTTCGTGCTCCAGCCGGCGCCGGTGGACAGGTTGTTGAGGTGCGCCGAATTGTCGCTCCAGGCCACGCCGCCGAGGGCGTAGATCAGGGTGCGGTCGATGGCGTAGCCGAGACGGCCGTCGATCGAGGCGATCCAGTTCTGGTTGAAGCTGGACTGATAGACGTAATTGAAGAGGCCGAGCGCCGGAGCGGTGTAGCGGGAGTTGCCGGTGCCGGTGCCGTCGAATTCGCCCTGCAGGCCGAACACGAAGTTGTTGACCTGATAGTTATAGCCGATGAAACCGCCGCCGATCACGCCATTATTGGTGGCGTTGTGGCTGAAGGTGTAGATCGTGCCGGGAACCCAGAGGTTGGCGTTGCCCCAGGAGCCGCCGATGTCGACACCGGCGTAGAAGCCGGTCCAGGAGTAGATGGGCGCCGGGGCGATATAGACCGGGGCTTCCTTGCGGGACGGAAGATCCGCCGCGAAGGCCTGGCCGGCCAGAGCCGCCAGGGCGACGGTGGAAAGCAGGAAATTGCGCATTTAATATCTCCGAATTTTTACCGAACGTTAGTTCGTTCTCATGAGCGCCGATACGAGCGCGGACGCTGAGGTTGATCTACACGATATGAGGGACCAAGCCCATTCCTTTTGCCGGGTGGCGCCCCATTTGGCGGCAGGCGTTGCATTTTGGCGACAGGCGGGAGAACCCAGTGAAGGCTGCGTCAGTTCCCGGCCGACCCGTCGCCGGAGCAATGCTCCTGCTCAAACCGGCCGCGATTTCGACGCGGCTAATCATGTCTAACGGGATGGTGTAAAATAAGTCTATCTATTCGTAGTTAATATTAATCTAACTATTCCAGCCGGTCGATGTCGGAGGCCGAGCACCGCACTTCGCGCGCCAGATAGACCAGCGACGCCGTGAAAAGGCCCATCGAAAAGATGAAAAGCAAGGCCGCGCCATGCTCATGTGAAATGTCGAGCAGGGCGCTGGCGAATGCGGAAATGACTAGAAAACAGGCACAAATGCCGCTGCCGACCGACCAGTAAATCGCCCGGTGGATGAAATTGGCGCGTCGTCGCAGTTCCGGCAGCTCCCCTTCGAGGCCGGGACGGCGGGGATCGGTCGCGGCCAGACCGCTGATCGCCCGCGAGCGATCGACGACCCGGCTCATGCGCGCGCTCAACACCGACAGCAGCGAAGCGACCGCGCTCAGGAGAAAGGCCGGCGCCGTCACCTGCGAGATGACCAGGGAAATCTGCTGGGTGCTGGATTCGAGGGGCAATTGCATCTTGAAGCCTTGTCGGAAGGGGTCTTTGCGGCGCGATTCGCCGGCGCGGCGGCGATGATTGGTCGTAAAATCCCGCCGCGCCTAAATCAAATGGAATGGCGGATTCGCCGCAAGCGACGCCTGAAGGCCCTGTCCCGGCGATGCCGGTCCGGAAGAAACCGGGCCATATCCGGAAAAGGCCAGAGCGCGACAAAGGGTGGCGCGGAAAAAGGGAGGCCACAAGCTTCGCGGAAAGAGGCGATATAAAATATAATAAAAACATAAAGATAGAATATTAATCTAATGCAGTGAATTAAGAATAAAAGCCGATCCGGAGCCAAGCCGAACGGCGTCACAGCAAGGGCCCGAGGGTGGCGACGCTGTTGTGCCACAGCCGCCGCGAGACCGGCCAGGCCGCGACTTCCTCGCGCGTTGCCGGCCTCGATCGCGCAATATATTCCTGCTGGCGCGCGCGCATCTGCGCCGTCAGGGCGGGATCGTGAAGCAGAATATTATTCTCGTAATTGAGGTCGAAGCTGCGGCGGTCCATGTTCGCCGAGCCGATCAGGGTGATTTCTCCGTCGATCGTCATCGATTTGGCGTGGAGCAACCCGCCGACATATTCGTGAATTTTCACCCCGGCGGCGAGCAGTTCGGCGTAATAGCTGCGGCTGGCGGCCGCGACCGTCCACGAATCGTTGCGGGCGGGAAAAAGCAGAGTTGTGTCCACACCCCGGTAGGCCGTGGCGCATAGTGCGCTTTGCAGCGATTCGTTGGGCACGAAATAGGGGGTCGAAACAATCGCCTCGCGTCGCGCCGCATAGAGCATCGATTCGAACATTTCCGGCATGGCGGAAAAGCGCACGGTCGGGCCGGCGCCAATTGCCTGCGCGGTGAAACCGCCCGGTTCGGGGGCGCGAAGCGGCGCTTCGAGCAGCGCGGCCAGATCCTCATCGACGCGGGACATCCAGTCGCCGGCGAACAGCACCTGGTTCTGGCGGGCGATCGGTCCCTCGAAGCGCATCATGGCGTCGACCCAGGGCGCAAATTTCGCCTTCACCAGAAATTCCGGATCGGCGCAATTCTGGCTGCCGCAATAGGTGATATGGTCGTCGATGACGACGATCTTGCGATGGTTGCGCAGATCGATGCGGCCGATGAACAGCCGCAGCAGCGGGTAGCCGATCGGCAGGCCGTTGGCGACCTGCACGCCGGCCTGTCGCATCGATTCCCAATGGTCGGAGCGGATCAGCGTGCGCGAGCCGAGATCGTCGGCCATCGCCCGGCAGGCGACCCCGCGCGCCGCCGCGCGCTTGAGGGCTTCGATGACCTTGCGCCCGTTATTGTCGGGCAGCCAGATATAGAACAAGAGATGCACATGCTGTTTCGCGGCGTCGATGTCGTCCACCAGAGCATCGATGGTGGCGTTGGAATCGGGCAGCAGCTGCGCCGTGTTGCCGCCGACCGGATGAAATCCGCTGATCGAATGGCCGAGGCGAAACAGATTTTCATGGCGCTCCAGCACGACTGCCTGGGCGCTGGCGGTCGATGCTTCGGTGGCTGCGCCTTCGGCGGGAAAGGTTTCGGCCGAAAGGTCCTCGGCGGAAAAATCCTTGCGCAGGCCGGCCAGCACCGTTCGCATCCGCTCCACCCGGCGCCGGCCGATATTGACCTCGCCAAACAGCAGATAGGCAAGAATGCCGGCGAGGGGCAAAAAGGTGACGACGAGGAGCCAGGCGATTCGCGAGGCCGGATCGCGATGCGGCCGCAACAGGATGCGGGCGATGGTGGCGAGTTCCGCGAGCAGCAAGGCGAAGCTGACCAGCGAATAGGGGACGAAGCTTGGCATGGCGAATATTCGCACGTCGCCGGGGCGACTTCCACCCCGCGACGGGCCGCGCGCGAAGGACGCGCCCTTTTTTACTCGGCCCCCGTCAGCCGTCAGGCTTCAGCCCGCCGGCTACGCCGGGGCGGTCTTGATCATGCGGACGCCGAACCATCCGATGGCCACCGTCATCAGCGGTGCGAACAGGCAGAAAAACGCATAGCCCGCGAAGCTGAAGGTCGGGATCGCCAGCGTCGCCGCGATATAGGCGCCGCAACTGTTCCACGGGACGAGGGCCGAGGTGACGACGCCGGCGTCGCCGAGCGCGCGCGCCAGCACGACGGGCGCATAACCGCGCCGCTGGAATTCCGGGCCGAACATGCGCCCGGGCAGGGCTACCGCCATATATTGGTCGGCGGTGGCGACATTGGTTCCGATGCAGACCCCGGCGACCGAGGTGAGGAGGGCGCCGATGGATCTTGCGCGCGTCGCGATCGGGGCGACGATGCGCTGGACCAGTCCCGCATGTTCGACAATGGCGCCGAAAGCCAGCGCCGACATGATGAGCCAGACGGTGTTGAGCATCTGCGCCATGCCGCCGCGCGACAGCAGGGCGTCGATGGCGGGTTCGCCGGTCCGGGAGACGTAGCCGGTGGAAAGCGCCAGCCAGACGCCTTTGAAAATGCGGATCGGGTCGGGGAGATCGCTGTCCGTGACGAAGGCCATCGCCACTTGCGGGTTGAGCGCCGCCGCGACGACGCCGCCGAGCAGCGCGCCGGCGAAAATGGTGACGAAGGGCGGAAAGCGCAAAATCGCCAGGGCGAAAACCGCAACCAGCGGCAGAAAGGCCCAGAGCGAAATATTGAAATGCACCGCCAGATTTTTCATCGCGTGGCCCGTTTCGTCGCCCGAGGCCGGATGACCGAGCCAGGCGAACAGAACCCCGGCGAGCACGAAGGAGGGGAAGGAGGTCCACATCGATTCGCGGATCAGATGGAACAGTTCGGCGCCGGTGACGGCGGTCGCCAGATTCAGCGTATCCGACAAGGGCGAGGTCCGGTCGCCGAAAAAGGCCCCGGAGACCACCGCGCCCGCCGCGATGGCCGGCGACATGCCAAGATTGGCGGCGACGCCCATCAACCCGACTCCGATGGTGCCGATGACCGTCCATGAACTGCCGACCGCGACCGCGACCAGCGCGCAGATCGCCATGGTCGAAATATAAAAGTAATTTGGGGAGAGAAATTCCAGCCCGTAGTAAATCATCGCGGCCATGGTGCCGCCGAGCGCCCATGTGCCGATCAGCGCGCCGACCGCGAGCAGGATGAAAATGGCCGACAGGCCGGTCGCCACGCCATCGACGACCGCCTGGCTGACGCCTTCCCAGCGCATGCCGTTCTTGTGCGCGATCACGCCGGCGACGACGCTCGAAAAGATCAGCGCGATCTGGTTGGGGCCAAGCGCCGAGTCCTTGCCAAACAAAAGGTAAGAAGCCGCGAGCAGCGCGATCAGCACGCCGAAGACGATTGCGGCGTCGAGGCCCGAGGGCGGGCGTATGACCTCGGCTTCCTGACCCGATTCGGGATTTGGCTGGCCCCCGGATGGGGCCATCAGAACCGCCAGCCCATTCTGAACGCGGCGCGCAGGTCCCATTGGCCATAGCTCACGCCGGGCGCGGTGGACCAGACATAAAGATGCGAGCCCTGCAGGTCGAGCGCTGGCCGTCCGACCAGCTTGGCGTTGGCTTCGCCGCCAAATACCGCCGCCGGGATGACATATTCGAGCGTGGCGATCGGCAGGGCTTCATAGTCGTGTTCGGCCGCGCCAAAGCTGTTGCGCTCGTACCAGCGTCCCAGGAACTCCACCGCCAGGCTGGCGTTCCAATCCTGCGAGATGACGTAGGAAAGCGAGGAGATCACGAAGACCGCGTCGGAGGACCGGAAGGGCTCGCGCTGGCGGATCTGTCCGAAGACATTGAGGCCAAGGGACCAGACCGTCGCCGCGCCCGTGTCCCCGGCGGGCCGGATCGGCTGGAGGCCGCCGTCGAAATTGAAGCGCTTGTTCAACCCGAGATTAAAATCCTGCCGCTGCTCCTGGTAGAAGGAATCCGGCCCGCCAAATTGCCAGCGCGGCGAAAAGGCGGCGTAGGGCGAGAAAGCCTGGTCGTTGTTCAGGTCCACATATTGGAGGCGGGCCGAGCCCCCGAGCCGGTCGCGGTTCGCCTGCGAGGCCGAAAAATTCAGGTTGGCCTCGCCGAACCCGCTCGCGGTGAAGCGCAGGTTCGAACCGAGCGGCGCGGTCAGCGACAAACTGCCGTTCGGGCTCGTCCCCCAGGAGGTCGGGCCGCCCCGCCCGAGTTCGGCGGGATTGGAATCCCAGCCGAATGGCAGCAGCAGATTGGCGCCGAAGCGGGGCGCGGGAACCTGCGCTTCAAGCGCCGGCGCGGTGGCGAAGAGATTGTCCTGCGGGGTCGGCGTGGCGAGGTTCGGCGTCGCCGTCAGCGCGTCGTTGCGGGCGTCCTGGGCGTCGGCGCCGGAGTCCGACCTCTGCGCCTGCGCGAGGGCAGGAACGGAAAAGCCGAAAAACATCGCCACCAACGCCGCGAGCAGGCCAGACAGAAGCCGATTCTGTTCTGGCCTTGCCGAAAGAAAGTGACGCATCTGTGCCTCCTCGCCTCGATTTTTAGTAATCGACAGGATCGCGAATGATCGGACAGGTCATGCAATGGCCCCCGCCGCGCCCGCGGCCAAGCTCGGCGCCGGTGATGGTGATGACTTCGATGCCTTCCTTGCGCAACAGCGTATTGGTGTAGGTGTTGCGGTCATAAGCATAGACCACGCCGGGCGAGGCGGCGACCAGATTGGCGCCCGAGTCCCATTGCGTGCGTTCGCGCATGTAGGCGTTGCCGCCGGTCTCCACCACGCGGAGTTTTTTCAGGCCCAGCGCGTCGCGAATCGTCTCGATGAAGGTTCCCTCGTCCTTGCGCAGTTCGACCCCGCCCTTGCCGTCGGGCCGATAGGAATAGGGGCGGATGCCATAGACGATATCGGGATAGAGCAGCACGCAGTCGCGGTCGGCGAAGGTGAAGACGGTGTCGATATGCATCGCGGCGCGCAGTTTCGGCATGGCGCCGACGATGACGCGCTCGGCGGCGCCCTTTTCGAACAGCGCCGCCGCCACCTGGCTGATCGCCTGGCGCGAGGTGCGCTCGCTCATTCCAATCAGCACATTGCCCTTGCCGATCGGCATGACGTCGCCGCCCTCAATGGTCGCCAGACCGTGATCGGCGGTCGGATCGCCCCACCACACGTTGACCTTGCCGGCGAAATCGGGATGGAACTTGTAGATCGCCGTGGTGAGGATCGGCTCCTCATGGCGCGCCGGCCAATAGAGCGAATTCAGCGTCACGCCGCCATAGATCCAGCAGGTGGTGTCGCGGGTGTAGATCGTATTGGGCAGCGGCGGCAGCAGATATTCGTTGACGCCGGCGGCGTCGCGCACGAGTTCGAGCGTCTTGCCGCCAATCGCGTCGGGAAACTCATGGGTGGACAGGCCGCCGATCAGCGTCTCGGCAAGTTCGCGGTTGGAGAGGCCTTCGAGATAGCTGCGCACCTCGTCGATGAGGCCGAGCCCGACCTGGTTGGGCACGACCTGATTGTCGAGAATCCAGGCCTTGGCCTCGGGGATGGCGACGGTCTCGGCCAGCAGGTTGTGCAACTCCACGACATCGACGCCGCGGTCGCGCATCTTGGTGATGAAATCGAAATGGTCGCGCTTGG
>NZ_CAIUXT010000236.1 GCF_903903185.1 uncultured Rhodoblastus sp. | reverse complement strand
TAATTTCGGCTTCAACAAGCGTTTCAACTTCGACGGCGGGTTTCAGCCGATCAAAGCCGCCGGCGACACCTCCGCCGCGACAGCATGGTCCTTCGGCCTCACCGGTTTCGTGCAGATTCGCCAACGCGAGCCCTTTCTCTCCTCCGACGCGGTCTTCCTGATCCCGTCCGTGTCCTATGTCATTTCGCAGGATTGGAACGCCAGCCTGGCGGTGGAATTTTTGGGTCGTTGGTACCAGCGCAACACGTTCGGCGCCGCCAACCACGACTATGAAGCCCTGCCGATCGCCACGCTCGAATTTGTCATCCCGGCGGCGGTTTTCGGCGGCGCGGACAATGCAAGGCGCTACGGACGGCCCGCCCTCGATCTCCAAGGATCCCACCTCTACGTCTGGTCGACCTCGCCGGGCGTGAGCTACGGCCAATGGGACCTTCGGGCGGCGCTGAAACTCGGCTGGCGGTTTTAATGTCCCCGTCCGAGGTCCGGCCCACGCCCGAATCCGGTCAAGAAGCGGAGGTCATCCGCCCGCCCTCAGGCCTCGACGCCGCCGTCGTCTTCGGCGTGCTGGTCGTTCTGCTCGCGGCCTCCTATCTGTTGTTTGGCAAGGACTCGGCGCTCGGCCCCAACCAGATCGCCCTGATCTTTTCCAGCGTCGTCGCGGGCGTGGTCGCGCACAAGAACGGCATGCGCTGGGAGGGTGTCAGCCAGTCTGTCGTCGATGGCGTGGCGACCGGCCTTTCGGCCATTTTCATCCTGCTCGCGGTCGGCGCCCTGATCGGCTCCTGGGCGCTCAGCGGCACGATGGCCGCGATGATTTACTACGGGCTGGAATTTCTCTCCCCGAATTATTTCTATATTTCGACGCTGGTCATCTGCGCGCTTGTCGCGGTGGCGGTCGGGAGCTCATGGACGGTCATCGGCACGATCGGGGTCGGCCTGATGGGCGTCGCCGCCAATCTGGGCATGTCGCCCGAGATCGCCGCCGGCGCAGTGGTATCCGGCGCCTTTTTCGGCGACCGGACCTCGCCCTTGTCGGATACGCTGAATCTGGCGACGGCGGTCACCGGCGCCGAACTGTTCAAACTGATTCGCGAATCGCTTTGGACTTCCTTGCCATCGCTCTTGCTCGCCGGGGCTTTGTTCGCCTGGCTCGGTCATCCGGCTGCCTCCGGCGAGTCGGACCACGCAATGAAAAATCTGGCGGTGCATTTCAATATTTCGCTCTGGGCCTTCCTGCCGCTGGTCGCGGTCTTCGTCCTCGCGATCCTGCGCTTTCCGCCCTTCGTCACCATTTTCGCCGGCGCGCTGCTGGGCGGCGTCGTCGCGGCGGTCCTCAACCCGCAGGTGGCGATGGACTTTGTACAAGATAGCGATCTCCCCGCGCCGATACGCATCTTCAAGGGCGTGTGGCTCGCTCTTTCAACCGGCTATGTCTCCCGGACCGGCGAGCCCGCCATCGACGCCCTGCTGTCGCGCGGCGGCATGGCGCAGATGCTCAACACCGTCTGGCTCATCATGTCGGCGCTGGCCTTCGGCGCCATTGTCGAACATGCGGGGCTGGTCCAGCGCATCGTCGGCCCCATCGCGGCGCGCGCCAAGTCGATCGGCGCCCTGCTAACCTCGGTCGCCGCCGTCTGCATCGGAACCAATATCGCGACCGCCGACCAATATATGGCGGTCGCCCTGCCCGGACGCATGTTCGGCCCCGAATTCCAGCGGCGCGGCTATGCGCCCGTCGTGCTGGCGCGCGCGCTCGGCGATGCCGGCGTGGTCACCTCGGCGCTCGTTCCCTGGAACAGTTGCGGCGCCTACATCGCGGCGACTTTGGCGATCCCCACCTTCAGCTTTGCGGGCTATGCATTTTTCTGCCTGTTCGCTCCATTGATGACGGTCGCGATCGGATGGTTCGGCATCCGCATGATCAGGACCGCCCCGGACGAGCAGAAGTCGCTTTCGATCAACGACTTGCCGGCTTAAGCGGCGTGGATGAATAACTGAATCACCGCCGGTTTGCGCAGCGGACGCGACCGTCGCTGCGAGAATGCGAGGGGTGGAGTGACGCGGCTTTGAAACCGTCATAATTGGTCAGACTTGTGCGTCCAGCGGAAATGGGTGCGTGGACGGGTGGACCTTGGGAATCCGGGAGTGGGGAGCTTGAACTTGAGTAGATTTCGTGGAACAGCGGTCGTCGTCGCCGCTCTGGTGTTGCTTGGCGCCGCTTTCGTTACGGAAACGGCAGAGGCC
Source organism: uncultured Rhodoblastus sp. (assembly GCF_903903185.1). Lineage (GTDB taxonomy): Bacteria > Pseudomonadota > Alphaproteobacteria > Rhizobiales > Beijerinckiaceae > Rhodoblastus. The sequence continues at coordinate 470 of NZ_CAIUXT010000236.1, read as the reverse complement.
TCCAATCTTTCCTGTAAATTGGCGATCAAATCTGCCTGCGGCGGGGCGCGCCCGGACGGCGCCAGCGTGAGGGTCTGTTTCGAAAACCATTCCAGCCGCCTGTCGCGTTCGTGCGGCCACAGGCTTCCACACTTCGTCGCCGTAACGCACCGATGCGACGCGGATCAGCGGAGACTTTGCGGCCCCTCCACGCGAGCCTCGGCCGCCGCCGCATGTGTGCATCGCCGGCTCGCCGATGTCAGCGCGTCTTGCAAAAGCGCGCTTGCGGACGTCGGAGTCCGTCGCGCCGCCCGGAATTGAACTCAGCCGGAAAGCACGTTCAGGAAGACGCGCCGCCGGAAATATGCGCGAAAGCCGACAGCGCGCGGCGGCGGTTGAAATCATGGTCAATCAGCGGCGCGGGATAGGTTTCCCGCGATTTGACGCTGGCCCCGGCGACGAGGACGGTTGGCGCCATCCAGGGTCGATGG
>NZ_CAIUXT010000235.1 GCF_903903185.1 uncultured Rhodoblastus sp. | reverse complement strand
TGACGACACGGACCATATTTGCGGCGGGATCGTACCAGTAGTCAGAGGTTTTTAACTGAGAAATCTGACTCAACTGCGTCAATGAAGACGCTGGAACCTGGTTTCCAGTCTTTGTGTCGATGCCGGGAAGGACGGCGTTATTGTCTACTGCACGTAGCATTGCGAGTTCTGAAAGCGTGTACATTTTGTGCCTCAATCATTTAGACGGTCTTTACAATTTCTATCCGTATGACGACTCAAAGACCGTGGCATTTAGTGGCCGCCAGACACGACTCCTCGTTATGCTGAACTTGTATATTCAACATTTCGACGTTCAAAGCCGTGAGACGTGTTCCATCACCCAAGATGCAGCCTAATCATCATATCTGAAAAATCGCCTAACACAATGATTTAAAACAGTTTTTAATTTTCTGATATTTTTGCGACCCAAACGACGTCCGCGGTGTCCGGACACAGAAATCCATCGTCGACGGCGACTCGACCACTTCTCTACCGCCGATAAAGTTTTGGCGTGACGGGCGCGCGAACCGCCGCTCGGAGCGCCGTTGCGCAATGGGGATCGAGGCGGGCGAAAAAAAATCCGGGCGCCTGTACTGGGTGCCCGGAGAGAAAGCGTCGGATCGCGAAAATCCAGCGCCGGGTCAGGCGTGGTAGAATTTGATCCCCGTTTGCGCGGCCCCGCTGGCGGTTAGGCTTGTCAGCGAAACCCCGTCAAGGGTCAGGCTGGCGCCGTCTTCGGCGGTGAACACCGTATTGGCGCCAATCTGCTGCCCGTGCGCCAGCAGCGTCGGCCAGTTGGCGAAATCCGCGGTCGAAAGATAAATCTTGTCCGGGGCGACGGCGCCCTGGTAATTCGCGAAATCGGTTATTTCGACCGACCCGAAATTCGAGGAAAACAGGAACGTTTCGCCTGAGCCTCCGCCCGTGACCGTCAGTTTTGGCTGACCGGGGCCGCTTGAGAGCGCGGCGCCGCCAATGAGGAAGTTGAGACCGGAGCCATGCCCGGTCGCGGTCGCTCCGGAAGCGTCGGTCGCATCGAGGATATAGGGCGAGACGATCTGGGAGAGAATGGCCGCATCGGCCGCCGCATCGGACGCCGACAGCGTCAGGACGTCGGGTGACCCCGCAGTGGAATCGCTCAGCGTGACCGACGCGATCGAGCCGGCATCGCTTTCCAGCACGCCGATTTGAGCCAGAATATTCGCACCGGTGTCCTTGACGGTGAAACCGCCGGTGAATTTGTCCAGAACGTTCTGGTCCGCCAAAAAAGTCGCGGTATTGACGGCGACTAGGCCGTTGGTCGAGGTCACCGCATCGATATTGTCTGCATCGTTTTCCAGCGCGTCGATTTGCGCCAGTATAGATGCGCCCTTGTCGACAACGGCGAAGCCGCCGGTGGTTTTGTCCAGGATGGTCTGGTTCGCCGCAAAAGTCGCGGCAGAGACCCCAAGGACGCCGCTGGTCGAGTTGAGCGCATTGATATGGCCGGCATCGCTAGTGAGCGCGCCGATCTGCGCCACAATATTCGCGCCGGTGTCGCTGACGACGAAACCGCCGACGACTTTATCCAAAATGGTCCGGTCCGCCAGGAAAGTGGCGACATTGACCGCGATCGGGCCGCTGGTCGAGGTCACCGCATTGATATGGCCGGCATCGCTATTGAGCGCGCCGATCTGCGCCAGAAGATTCGCGCCGGCGTCCACCACCGAAAAACCGCCGCTGAATTTGTCCAGAATGGTCTGGTCCCCAACAAAAGTCGAGGCATTGACCGCGACCGGGCCGCTGGTCGAGGTCACCGCATTGATATGGCCGGCATGGCTATTGAGCGCGCCGATCCGCACCAGAATTTTCGCGCCGGCGTCCACGACCGAAAAACCGCCCGCGAATTTGTCCAGAATGCTCTGGTTCGCCGCAAAAGTCGCGGCGTTGACCACGACCGCGCCGCTGGTCGAAGTCACCGCATTGATATGGCCGGCATCGCTATTGAGCGCGCCGATCCGCGCCAGAAGATTCGCGCCGGCGTCCACGACCGAAAAACCGCCCGCGAATTTGTCCAGAATGGTCTGGTCCGCCACAAAAGTCGCGGCATTGACCGCAATGACGCCGCTGATCGAGGTCACACTATTGATGTGGCCGGCGTCGGCCTGCAGGGCGTCAAGACCGGGTTGGATATTGGCCAGGCTGTCGACGATCGAAAATCCGCCGGCGACATGATCCAGCGAGGCTTGCGAAGTCTGGAACGACGCCATGGTCGTGGAGGCGGCGATGGCGGCGTTGTATTGTTCCGTCGTCAAGGCGAAATTCGACGCCGTCAGATTCAATAGTCCCGAGAAGCGGATGATCAGTTCGGGAGATGAACCGCCGGCCATATCGGCTTGCACATAGGTTTGATTTTTTGCGACATCCTGGACGACGCGCACTTCACCGCCCGCACTGCTGAAAGGCGCGGAGCCGATGAATGTAAAATTGCCTCCCGACGGAGAAGCCGGATTGGCGTTGATCGCATGGAGATCGATCACGTCGGTTGCGACGTGGAAATTACCGATCATGTCGGGGCCCATGTAATAGGAATCGGCGATGGAAAGGTAAGAGAAAATGTTTTTCCCCGAGCCGCCCCAGTACCCCTGGATTCCCGCGCCTCCGATGAAGATCGTCTCGCCGGCGCCGCCATTGAGGTAGGAGCCAGCTTTGCTGGCGCCATAGAGCGTGGTCGAGCCTGTTGACGCCGCATAGATGCTATTCGCCCCGCCGGTCTGCGTCACGAGCCAATTGGTGACGATTCCATTCGCTTTGTAGGCGTCCCAGGCATTGGTGGAATAGACCGGATTGGTGAAGTCGAAGATGACGTTTCCCGACTTGGTCACGCCCGTTTGCGGTCCGGGATAGAAATCGTAGGCGCCAGCAAATCCGATATAGTTATCCGTGATATCGATGTTGCTGAATATTCCGTTTTTTCCTGTATTTCCGGCATCTATCACGCAGCTTCCGCCGAACATATAATTGCCGCTGATCGTGATGTTTTGCGCATTACCCAATTCGGTTGTGACTCGAACACAATCGTTGGTGTAAAATGTGCTTGTCGGATTCGGGCTCCAGTCGATGAAATTATTGGTGATCACCGTCGGACCCAAGCTGTCGCTTATCCAGATGGCGTCCGGATGCGTGCCATTCGACGTGTAGCCGGCGCCCGAAAAATAATTCCCCGAAACAATTCCGCTCGTCATATCGATGCCGTCGCCCGGCGTGTCGATGAAGGTATTGTTCAAGATGGTGATCGGGGTGCGCGACAGGATAACGGCTGCCTCTTTCAGGGACAACTCGGGATTGATGAAAGAGTTGTTTTTTACGACGGCGCCGGACACGTAGTTAAGCTGATCGACGGCGTACCAACCCGTTGTCCCCGTAAAGGTGCAATTCTCGATCGTGACATTATTGGCCATGATCTGGACCGTGGCGCTGCCAAAATCGATGCCATTGAGCACGGCGCCGGCCTTGACGACACGGACCATATTTGCGGCGGGATCGTACCAGTAGTCAGAGGTTTTTAACTGAGAAATCTGACTCAACTGCGTCAATGAAGACGCTGGAACCTGGTTTCCAGTCTTTGTGTCGATGCCGGGAAGGACGGCGTTAT
>NZ_CAIUXT010000234.1 GCF_903903185.1 uncultured Rhodoblastus sp. | reverse complement strand
GTCGATTGCGATTCAACCGAATCGCAATCGACTCTAGTCTTCGCGGCAGGGGCAACCGGACCCGTTGGAGCCGGTCGCCGACCTTGCCGCCAGAACACCAAATACATAAAATAACAACAGCTTGTGGCGTGAGCCCGAAAACCCGGATGAGCTTGCGGCGCCAGCGACCAGGGAGAGCGTCATGACGCAAATCGAGATCGCCAAGGAAGACGACGGCCGTCGCGGCCGTTATGTCGCCCGCGTTCCGGGCAAGCAAGCCGAAGCCGAACTGACCTTCATCCATTGCGGTCCCGGCCTGATCGGCGCGGAACACACGAACGCCCCCGAAAGCATGAAGGGAACCGGTGCGGCGGCGGCGCTGGTCGACGCTCTGATCGCCGACGCGCGAAGGATCGGTTTCCGGATCGTCCCGCATTGTTCCTATGTCCGCTCCCGGTATGAAAAGTCTCCCGAATGGCAGGACGTGATGACCGTCGCGCCGGGGGAAACGCCAAACCTCGGGTCTTGAGTCGGCGCAGGTCGGCCAAAAACCTGTTCAGAAAACCAGGCCTTGCGCTCCCGCGACGGCTCCGAGAATCGTCAGCGCCGCGATTGCGAGCAAAATCCGATGCAGACGGGACAATCGATGCAAGGCGGCCGACGGATCGCGCGCCGCCAATTCGTCGAAACTGTCCTTAATCAGCGGTTCGACGACGAAGACGAGAATCATAAAGACGAGCCAAAGTCCCAACATCGCGCCCATCCACCAGAAATGGAGATCGCGGAACCGCTCCCACACGTCCATTTTGTAGGTCAACCAGAGTCCGGCGGCTCCGGCGATGGGGATGGAAAGGCGAACCTGCGACGCAAACCGCCGCTCGACAGCGTCGAAAAACGCAAGACCTTCCGCTGCGGACGCGCGGGACAAGGCGTAGGGAAGGACCACGAGCGTCACGAAGCCGACGCCGCCGATCCAATGGACGATCGCGAGAACATGCAGCGCGCGCGCAAGAACCAGGTCGTCCATCGACATCGTTTTCCCCCGCCCCGTTTTTCTCGGCATGAAAAATCCCAGCGGTCACCGGCGGCGTCCCTTCATCATCAAGGCCAGCAGGCCCTTGATCAACAGGTCTGGCGAGGGCGGGCAGCCGGGAATATGCAGATCGACCGGAATGACCTCCGATACGCCCCCGGCGCAGGCGTAACTTCCCGCATAAATGCCGCCGTCGAGCGCGCAGGCGCCGGCGGCGACGACCCATTTCGGCGAAGGCGTCGCATCATAGGTTCGCTTCAACGCCTCGCGCATGTTTTCGGTCACCGGCCCGGTGACCAGCAGCAGGTCGGCGTGGCGGGGCGAGGCGACGAATTTCAGGCCGAACCGCTCCAGATCGTAAAATGGATTGTTCAGCGCATGGATTTCCAGTTCGCAACCGTTGCACGAGCCGGCGTCGACCTGCCGGATCGACAGGCTGCCGTCGAAAAAAGCATCGACGCCCTGCTTGAGTTGGGCGCGCAGTTCGAGCGATTCGGCGTCGTCGGCCGGAGGGCGCGGCTCGGTCAGAGGCGTCCGCCAAATGCTTTGAAGCAGAATGTCGCGCATGAGCGATCCTAAAGATCGTGCCCCGAATAGGAGCAGTTGAAGGATTTGTTGCACAAAGGAAAGTCGGCGACGATATTGCCCTCGATGGCGGCTTCAAGCACCGGCCACTGGAACCAGGACGGATCGCGCAGGTGGCAGCGCTCGATGGTTGCGTCGGGCGCCACGCGCACCCACGCCAGAATGTCGCCGCGAAAACCCTCCACCAGCGCAAGACCCTCCGTCGCGCAGGCCTGTGTTGCGCGCGGCTCGGCGTTGATTCTTCCTGCCGACGGGGCCGACGTCAGGATCTGCTCGATCAGGCCCAGACTCTGTTCGACTTCCTTGATGCGGATCCAGACGCGCGCGTTGACGTCGCCCTCCTGCAGCACCGGCACGTCGAACGACAGCCGATCGTAGGGCGGATAGGCGACATCGCGGCGCGCGTCGAACGAGCGTCCGGAACCGCGCCCGACAAAGCCGCCGCAGGCGAAGCGCCGCGCCAGTTCCCGCTTCAGAACGCCCGATCCCGCTGTTCGATCCTGCAAGGAGGCGGTGTCGTCATAGAGTTCGATCAGTTGCGGCATGGCGAGGCGAACCGTCGCAACGAGTTGGCGAATGACTTCGGCTTCGTTTTCGCCGAAATCGACGCTGAGGCCGCCGGGAACGATGGCGTCCATCATCAGCCGATGGCCGAAGCCGGTGTAACAGGCGCGCAGAATGCGTTCCCGCAGCACGCTGCAATAAGCGAGCATCAGCGCGAAGGCCGCGTCGTTGCAAATGGCGCCAATGTCGCCGATGTGATTGGCGAGACGCTCCAGTTCCGCCATCAATGCCCTGACCGAGACGGCGCCCGCCAAAACCTCGACGCCCATGGCCGCTTCGACGGCGCGCGAAAAAGCCAGCGAACAGGCCACGGTGCTGTCGCCCGAACAGCGCGCCGCGAGCCTCGCCGCGCGCGCGAGCGGAGCGCCCGCCATCAGCCCTTCGACTCCCTTGTGGACATAGCCAAGCCTCTCCTCCAGCCGCACGATGGTTTCGCCATTGGCGGTGAAGCGGAAATGTCCGGGTTCGATGATCCCGGCATGGACCGGTCCAACGGGTATCTGGTGCAGGCCTTCGCCGATGTTTTTCACGAAGTCATAGGCGGGCGGCGTCGTCCGTTCGCCAAGCGGCGGAGTCTGTTGGCCAAGCGGCGGAGTCTGTTGGCCAAGCGGCGCTCGGAGCCGCCAGCGGCCATGGTCGAGCCACGGCCGCTTGTCGACGGCGCCCGAAGCCTCATGGCCGAACAGGTCATGGATCGTCCGCTCAAGCCGGATCGCCGGCGCATGATGGCGGCCGACCGACGGGAATTTTCCATTCGCGCAGGCCAGGCTGGCGACGGCGATCGACCAGGGCTCCGTTGCGAGAACCGCCATATGAACATGGCCGGCGTCCCCCCAAAGCCCGAGCAGCGAAATCTCTCCTTCGGCCAGAAGTTCGGTCAGGGCGCGCCAGCTTGCCGCATCGACGAGGCGCCGTGGCCAGGGGCGGTGATTTTCGATTTCGGGAAAGGCGTCGAGAATTTCGCTCAGGTTCGGCATCGGACCTCCCGGATCAACCCAGCATGACGGCGACATGCTGGAACCAGGCGACCAGCGGCGGCGGGAGATAGATGCCGGCCGCCAGCACCAGCCCGAGATGCATCGCCAGCGGCGCCGACGAGGCCTTGACCGGCGCCAGACTCCCGGTCGGTTCGCCGAAAGCCAGACCGTGCAGCCGCCACAGCAGCGCCCCGAAGGCGATCAGCAGGCCGAGCGTCAGCGGCGCGGCGAGCAGCGGCGCATGGGCGACGGTCGAACTGACGATCAGGAACTCGCTCATGAAAACGCCCGAGGGCGGCATTCCCGCTATGGCCGCGACCCCGACGACAAGGCCCCAGCCGAGCAGCGGGTGGGTGACCGTCAATCCGCGAATATCGCGCATCCTCTGCGTGCCTTTCGCCTGCGCGATCTGCCCGACGGCGAAAAAGATCGCCGATTTGGTCAGGCTGTGCATGGTCATGTGCAGCAGGCCGGCGAAATTGGCCACCGCCCCGCCCATCCCGAAGGCGAAAGCGACGATGCCCATATGCTCGATCGAAGAATAGGCGAACATTCGCTTGATGTCGGAGCGGCGGTACAGCATCAGGCCGGCGAAGACCAGCGACACCATCCCCAGCGTCGCCATCAGCGGTCCCGGCGCGATGGCTCTCGGATTGGCCGCCATCAACAGCTTGAACCGGAGCACCGCATAGAGCGCCACATTCAGCAGCAGGCCGGATAGAACCGCCGAAATCGGCGTCGGACCCTCGGCGTGGGCGTCGGGAAGCCAGGCGTGCAGGGGCGCCAGACCCACTTTGGTGCCGTAGCCCAGGAGCAGGAACACGAAGGCGAGGTTGAGCAGCGCCGGGTCGAATTCCGCGACATGCGCGATCAGCACGGTCCAGATCATGCCGTTCGAGCCTTCGCCGACCACCGGCCGGGCGGCCATGTAGATCAGGATGGTGCCAAACAAGGCGAGGGCGATGCCGACGCTGCCGAGGATGAAATATTTCCATGCCGCCTCGAGCGCCCGGTCGGTGCGATAAATGCCGACCATCAACACCGTCGTCAGCGTCGCGACTTCGATGGCCACCCACATCAGGCCGATATTGTTGGCGACCAGCGCGAGGTTCATCGCGCCGAGCAGCACCTGATACATGGTGTGATAGAAACGCAGGTTCGCTTTGTTCAAATGGCCGGTTTCCAGCTCATGCGCGATGTAGCTGGCGCTGAACAGGCTGGTCGTGAAGGCGACGAATGTGTTCAGGACGATGAAGACGATGTTGAGATCGTCCACCAGCAGGTAGCTCCCCGACGCGGGCTTGTCGATCAACAGCGACGAGGCCGCCAGGAAGGTGACGAACGCCGACGCGACATTCAGCCGGGCGGACAATCGATAGTCCGGCAAAGTCACCAGCACGACGGCCGTCAGCGCCGGCAGGAACAGGATCAGATGGACGTTCTGCAAAAGCAACGCGCTCATATCCTGTTCACCTTTGATCCGTCGAGCGCATGAAGATCCACCGAGTCGAAACGTTCGCGGATGCGGAACAGGAAAATGCCGACAACGATGAGCGCGATCAGGATGGAAAAGGCGACGCTGATCTCGACCACCAGCGGCATCCCCCTGGCGCCCGTCGCGGCCAAAATCAGCCCGTTCTCCAGCGACATGAAGCCGACCACCTGACTGACGGCGTTGCTTCGCGTGACCATCATCAACAGCCCGAGCAGAACCACCGACAAGGCAAAGGCGAGATCCTCGCGCGCCAGCACGTCGGCGCCCTGGGTCACGCGCAGCATGACGACCATCGACAGCGACACCAGCGCGATGCCGGCCAGCATGGTCGGCACCGTGCTGACCACGGTCTCGACCTGGCGTTGGATGCGCAGACGCCCGACAATGCGGTGCAGCGCCAGCGGGATGACGATCGCCTTGAAGATCAGGGTGATCGCGGCGGTAATGTAAAGGTGCGGCGCATCCTGGATATAGGCCTGCCACGCCACGGAGACGGCAAGGACCAGCGCCTGCGCGGCGAACATGTTCAACAGCGCATAGAGGCGATCCTGATAGAGCAGCATGAAGCTGACGAGAACCAGCCCGCCGGCGAACATATGCGCGATGTCGAAATCGAGCCGGTCCATTCTACAACCCTCGCGACATGAAGCGCAGCAGCGTGGCGAGCAAAGCCAGCATCAAGGCCACGCCGATGAAATCCGGCACACGGAAGACACGCATCTTGGCCACCGTCGTTTCGAACAGGGCCAGCAGGAAGCCGGCGCCGGCGAGCTTGCCGACATAGGCGGCGGCGCCGATCGCGTGCGCCGAAAAACCCGCGGCGACCGGCGCCAGTCCCCATGGAACAAAAACGCAGGCGATCAGCGAGATGTAAAGCAGGAGCTTGAGTTGAGACGATAATTCGATCATCGCCAGATGGCGTCCCGAATATTCCAGCACCATGGCCTCATGGACCATGGTCAGCTCCAGATGGGTCGAAGGGTTGTCGACCGGAATTCGGGCGTTTTCCGCTATCGCCACGATCACCAGAGCGATCAGCGCCAAAGCCAGCGAAACCCGCAGGCCGACGGCGGGCGACAGCATGAATCCGGCGACCGTCGATAATTGGGTGGAGCGGGCGATCAGCGCCAGGGTGAATACGATCATGATCAGCGCCGGCTCGGCCAGCGTGGCGAACATCATCTCGCGGCTTGAGCCGAGGCCGCCGAAACTCGTGCCGACATCCATGCCGGCCAGCGCGAGAAAAAACCGCGCGCTTCCCAAAAGCGCGGTGATGGCGATGAGATCCGCCGACCAGTTGAACAACAGGCCGGTGGCGAAGGTCGGAACCAGTGAGGCCGCCACCCAGGTCGTGGCGAAAATGATATAGGGCGCGACCCGAAACAGCCATGACGCGCTCTGCGCGACGACCGCTTCCTTGCGCACCAGCTTGACGAGGTCGAAATAGGGCTGGAGCAAGCGCGGTCCCTGACGCCGCAACAGCCGCGCCTTGGCCTTGCGGATGAATCCGGTCAGCAGCGGCGCCAGCAGCAGCACCGCCAGCATCTGCGAAATCTGGATCGAGAGATCGCGAATCAAGCCCATGACGCCAGAACCAGAAGCAGGAACACCAGAGCCCCGAAAACCAGGCTCAGATATTGCCGGATGGTGAGGAATTGCATGCGGTTGAACCAGGTCGCCAGCCGGTTGACGCCGCCGATGACGGGTGCGTAAAACACCTCCCAGGCGATATCGACCATTTCGACCTTGAAGCGGGCGGGACGCAGTTCGCCGGGAGGCGGCATGTCGAGGCGCTCGGTCGCCCGAAAGGCAAAATTGCCATAAACCCGCCGGATCGGCTGCGAGAAACTGTCCGGCGAATATTGCGTGAGCGGACTGGCGTCGGGAAAACCGCAGTCCCAGGCCGGCGCGCGGCGGATGGCTCTCGAAGCCAGACGGTGGACGACATAGGCCGCCAGCAGCGCCGACATGCCGATGAAAAAGAACACCAGCAGACCGTTATAGGAACTTCGGCTCTCGGCGACCGGCGCGATCGAGACCCATGGAATGGCCGATTGAGACACCAGATTGGCGCCGGTCAGATCGCGCACGACCGGCGTAAGGGCGTCGATGACCTGGCCCGGAAAAATACCCGCCAGCAGGCACAGAACGGCCAGCGCGCCCATCGCGGTCAGGGAGAAGCGGTCGACCTCGACGGCGTTTTCCGCCGCCGAACTGCGCGGGCGCCCGAGAAACGCTATGCCGAACGCGCGGACGAAACAGGCGCCCGCCAGCGCCGCCGCGAGGGCCAGCATGGCGCCGGCGGCCGGGATCAGCAGTTTGAGCGCCCAGCTCAGCAGCGACGGGCTGAGCAGGATCGCCTGGAACACCAGCCATTCCGAGACGAAGCCGTTCAGGGGCGGCAAGGCCGAAATCGCGGCGCAGCCGACAAGCATGAACAGTCCCGTCGCCGGCATGAGGTTCAATAGGCCGCCCAGTTTTCCCATGTCGCGCTCGCCGGTCGAGGTCAGGACCGCGCCGGCGCCGAAAAACAACAGGCTCTTGAACAGCGCGTGATTCAGCACGTGAAACAGCGCCGCCGTCATCGCCAGCGCGGCGGCGACGCTGAAGCCATTGGCCATGAAAACCAGCGACAGGCCGAGGGCGACAAAGACCACGCCGATATTTTCAATGGTGCTGTAGGCGAGGACGCGTTTCAGATCGGTCTGCACCAGCGCGAAAAGCACGCCGATCACGGCCGTCGCCGCGCCGACGACCATTACGGGTATGCCCCACCACCAATCGATCGGTCCAAGCAGGTCGAACACCACCCGGATGAAGCCATAGACCGCCACCTTGGTCATGACGCCGCTCATCAAGGCCGAGACATGGCTCGGCGCCGCTGGATGAGCGAGCGGCAGCCAGACATGCAGGGGAACCAGACCGGCTTTCGATCCAGCGCCGACGAGGACGAGGCCGAGGACGGTCGCGGCGACCAGCGGCGACGGCGCATCGGCGCGCATCTGGGCGAAGGCGTAATGGCCTCCGGGTCCGGCCAGAAGGCCGAAAGCCAGCAACAAGGCGAATGTTCCGATACTGGCCATGACAATATAAACGAGGCCGGCGCGAAGATTTTCATCTTCACGATGATGCGCCATCACCAGCGCCCAGGAAGCCAGCGACATGAACTCCCACGAAACAAGAAAACTGTAGGCGTCGTCGGCGATCAGCACCAGATTCATGCCGGCGAGAAAGGCCGGAAAGAATGGCAGCACCCTCGAGGGTTCGTGCTCGCGCCGGCCATAGCCGAGCGCATAAAGGCTGGCCGATGCCGCGCCGAAATTGACCACCGACAGAAAAAAACTGGCAAGGGCGTCAATTCGAAAATGCGCGCCGACCCAGGGCAGGCCGATCGGCAGCACCAACGTCGAAGGCTCGGCCGCCGTGACGAGACGCGAGAGGGCCGCGCCGAACAGCAGAAGCGAAACGATGAGCGCGCCGGAATAGAGGAAGGCGGAGGCTGAGCGACCGCGCCCGAGAACGATGGCCATCGCGCCCAGCGCGAGCAATGCCGCATCGCCGAGGAGGAAACCGGCGGGCGGCATCAGCAGCGCCCTTGCCGCGCCGCCGTCTTGGCCAGTCTACGGCGGGGCGGAACCTTGCGGGCCCTCAAGCTTGCGCCTTGTCCATCCATCCTCATGCATGATCCATCAGTCTTGATGTGAAATCATCAATAGGCTCAGCCTACGCTCTATATTTTCGCGGTCAATATGACCGCGTTGATTCCGCGAAACTTCTCCTCGCCAACCCGGTTGCGCCTCGACCGACTCACGGCTCCGCGCGACGCAGGGACATCCTTCTCCAAACGCCGCCGCATGTCGATGGGCTGCGCAAGCGGCTGGCGGGTCGATGCACGGCGCTGCGATCGATGATCGGCGTTCGACGTACAATCGGCCAGTTTCGATGTGCGGTAAATTAATTTTGATGTTTTTGACCGCGATCCATAAACTGTCCAAACTGGATCTGCGTGGGGGAGTCGTCGCACCGTGATCAGCGCCTTGCAATTGAGAGCCGCTCGCGCGCTGCTCGGTATCGACCAGCGCCAGTTGGCTGAATTGTCGGGAGTGTCCCTCCCAACCATTCAGCGCATGGAAGCGAGCGAAGGCAACGTCAGGGGCATGATCGATACGCTGACCAAGGTCATAGACGCTCTCGACCGGGCAGGGGTCGAGATCCTTGCCGACAATGCCGAGAGTCGTGGCTTTGGGCGCGGCGTGAGGCTCAAACAGGCGCGCGCCGGCTCCACCTGACCCCGGCGCTTGTCCCCGGCCGATGAGCGCGTTTTCGAACGAAGCGGATTGCTGTCATGGGGGCTTCACCGACAAGCCATAATTTTTAGACGATCCGTTCAATCGGGCCAGGGGGCGCGCCAATTTTGGACAGTCAAACCGCAGTCGAACTGGAAGTTTCACGCCGCCGGCTACTTGCGGCTGCCGGGCTGGCGCCCGGCGCCCTGGCGCTGCTGGCCGCGACCGGCGCGCAAGCGCAAAACCCCGGCGAAAGCGCGAAAGACGCGAATCTTCCGGCGGCGGAGCCAGTCGCGGGCCTGCATCTGCAATTCGGCGCCGACGCCGCTGCGGAAATGACCGTGTCCTGGCACAGTCTTTCGCCGGTGAGCAATCCGCGCGTGCTGCTCGGGACGCTCGACGGCAGGCTGGAGCAGACGGTTGCGGCGAGGACGTCGAGCTATGTCGACGCCAAATCCCAAAAAACCGTCCATGTCCACCACGCCAGATTGCGCGTCCTGCGCCCGGACTCGGCCTATCTCTATGCGGCGCTGCATGACGGCGCGACGCCGGAATTCGCGAGTTTTCGCACCGCGCCGCGTGGCCGGGCCGCCTTCACCTTCACCAGCTTCGGCGATCAGGGCACGCCGACGCTGGGGCGAAGATATGTTCCGCCCGAGGGCGTTACGCTCCCGGCGCCGATCTTCGTCAGCGACAATCTCGGCTCCCCGGCCGCCGCCGACACCACGCTCGGCGTCGAGCGCGTCCGTCCGTTGTTTCATCTGCTCAACGGCGATCTCTGCTATGCCAATATCGCCGAAGACCGCATACGCAGCTGGTGGGATTTCTGGGCGAATAATTCGCGCAGCGCCCGCAACCGGCCCTGGATGCCCTGCGCCGGCAATCACGAGAACGAACGCGGCAATGGACCGATCGGCTATCTGGCCTATCAGACCTATTTCGAAACGCCGGAGGCCTCGGGGCAGACCGAGTTGACGCGCGGACTTTGGTACGCCTTCACGGCCGGTTCCGTTCGCGTGATCAGCCTCGCCAATGACGATGTGGTCTATCAGGACGGCGGCGACAGCTATGTGCGGGGCTATTCCGGCGGCGCGCAGAAAGCCTGGCTCGAACAGGAACTGGCGGCGACCCGCGCCAACCCGGCGATAGACTGGATCGTCGTCTGCATGCACCAGGTGGCGATTTCGACCGCCGAAAGGTTCAATGGCGCCGATCTCGGCATCCGCGAGGAATGGTTGCCGTTGTTCGACAAATATGACGTCGATCTGGTGGTTTGCGGGCACGAGCACCATTACGAACGTTCGCATCCGCTGCACGGTTGCGAGGAAAACCGCACCCTCACGCCGAAGCCGGCGGCGCTGGCGACCGATGTGATCGACGCCAGCAAGGGCGCCGTCCACATGGTGATCGGCTGCGGGGGAACCTCGGCGCCGTCCAACCGACTGTTGTTCGATCCGCCGGCAGCCCGAGTCATCGTCGCGGTCGGCGAACCCGACGCCAGAACGGGAAAACGGCCGCCGGTTTACGTGATCGAAAGCGCGCCCTGGTCGGCGGTGCGCAACATCGGCCATGGTTATGGCTTCGCCGCCTTCACCCTGGACCCCGGCGACGGGCCGGGCGCGGTGACGCGCATCAAAGTGGTCTATTATGACGTGACCGGCCCCGGCGGCCAAATCGCGCCGTTCGAGACCTTTACGCTTGAGCGGCGCCGCCGCGACGGCGCCTGACGCGTTGGGGCTTTGCTTCACCCGGTCGCGGCGACGGCCCCCGACGGAAAGGTTTTGAATTCGCGTCGGCGGCGAGACGACCCGCCGCCAATATTTTGTCATGCGCGCTTGCGTCCGCCGATCATGGCGCGGACGAGATTTTCGCCATGCGCGACGCTGGCGAGAGCGACGCCGGCAATATGCAGGAACACGAGGCCCAACAGCGCATAGACGCTGGCTTCATGTGCGGCCTTCATCGGATGCGAACCCCAGAAGGCGTCGGTCGTCAGCAAAATGCCGGTGGCCGACACGACGGTCAGGAGCCCGAGCAAAGCCAGGATCATCGCGCCGCCCGCCGGATTATGGCCGAGAAAGCGCCGCGCCTTCAATTGCGCGCTGTCGCGAAGAAAGGACAGCACTTCGGCCGGCGGGCGGACGAAGGCGGCGAAGCGGGCGTTTTCAGATCCGATGAAGCCCCAGACGATCCTGAGCGTCACCAGTGCGGCGATCACGTAGCCTGCGGCGATATGCAGCCCGGCGATTTCATCGCCGGTCAGCAAGGCGCAGACGACCAGTGCGACAAGGCTCCAGTGGAACAGCCGAACGAACGGGTCCCACACGGCGACGGTCGCCGGCGGCGTCACGCCGCCGGCTTCCGCGATCATGACCGGAGCCGCCATCAATCGTCATCCTCGTCGTCCTTGTCCGACGATGCCACCTTGCCGCCAACGCTGCCGCCGCCGCTGCTGGCGCTGCCTCCGGAGACGATGACGCCGGTGGTTGGATCGAGGAAAAGCTCATCCTTCTTGCCCAACTTGTCGATCACGTAGAACTCGCCGCAGGCCTTCTTGATTTCGCCGCTTCGGATCTCATAGCCCTGTTCGGCGACTTTGGCCTTCAGGGCATCGAGCGAGAGGTAGTCCGCTTGCGGTTTCGTCGTGCAGGGCCGGCCGAGGCTTTCCGCCCGTGCAAGACCGGCGGTTCCCGCCAAAGCCGCGATGCTCGCCAGTATGAGCCATTTACGCATTTTTCATCCCTTTCCATTCGCGCCCGGCTTCACTGCCCGGGCAATGACGAGGGGTATGAAGGAAAGCCGATGACGGCCTGCTGATGATCCATGTCAGCGATTTGTCATTTGGGATGTGGGATGATCCGCGCGTTGTTTAACCGCATATTCTTTTCCGAAAAGTCTGCAACTTTTCGGCAATATGCTCTGGAACCCCGGGTCTCCCATTTTCATGTCACGGTCGCCTCCTGCTCTCCTTGCGCTGTGCCTGCTGCTGTTCGCCGCCGCCGCGCCAGCCGACGAGTCGCGGCGCGATCAGGATGAAGCGCAGGCGGCGGTAAAGAGCGGCGCCATCCGTCCGCTCGAAGACATCGTCGCCGGCCTGCGCCTCCGCATGCCCGGCGAGATCGTCAAGATCAAGCTTGAGCGCGAGCACGGACTCTGGGTCTATGAGTTTCGCGTGCTGGACTCGCGGGGCCGTCTGCGCGAGGTCACGGTCGATGCGGCGACGGGGGCAATCATGGACGCCGGGGACGACTGATGCGCATCCTTTTGGTCGAAGACGACGACCGGATCGCGCGCGACGTCGAGCGTGCGCTGCTCGCCGCCGGCTATCTGGTCGAGCGCGCGAAAAATGGCGAGGACGCCTGGTTTCTCGGCGACACCGAGGATTATGTCGCGGTCGTGCTCGACCTCGGCCTGCCGGGCATGGACGGCCTTGCCGTGCTCAAGCGCTGGCGCGCCGGCAACCGGACGACCCCCGTGCTGGTGCTGACCGCGCGCAGCTCATGGAGCGAGAAGGTCGAGGGAATCGACGCCGGCGCCGACGATTATCTCGCCAAGCCGTTCCGCATGGAGGAACTACTGGCGCGGTTGCGCTCGGTCATTCGCCGTTCCGCCGGCCACGCCGCCTCCGTAGCCTGCGTCGGCGAACTCCAGCTTGACGAACGCGCGATGAAGGTGAGCGTCGGCGGCGCGCCGGTCGAGCTGTCGCCGCTCGAATATCGTCTGGTCGCCTATCTGATGCTGCGCCGGGGCCGGGTCGTGCCACAGCAGGAACTGATTGAAAACGTTTACGGTCAGGACGAGCAATCGTCCAACGCCATTGAAGTGCTGATTGGGCGAGTGCGCAGAAAACTCGGCGCCCAATGGATCGAGACGCGGCGCGGTTTCGGCTATCTGATGCCGGAAGATGTCGCGTGATCCGCCGTTCGCTCCGCCTCCGGCTGGCGCTGGCCGGCGCGCTGGCCATAACGGTCGCGCTGGCTTTTTCAGGCGCCGGCTTGACGCTGCTGTTCGAGCGGCACGTCTACCGCACCTTGTCGGACGACCTCGACGTCGACCTCCGGCAGATCGTCGGCGGCCTCGATATCGACCCCGGCGGCGCGATCGCGCTGGTCAGACCGCCGCCCGACCCCCGGTTCAACGAACCGCTGTCGGGACTCTATTGGCAGATCGACACGCCTTCAGGCCTCTTGCGGTCCCGCTCCTTATGGGATTTTGCGCTGGCGCCGCCCTCCGACCGCTTGAGCGAAGGACAGACCCATTATCATCAGATCGCCGGACCCGGCGGCAAGCTGCTGTTGGTCGCCGAACGCCGGGTGGAATTTTCCGCTCGGGGCAGGCGCCAGACGGCGCGGGTTTTTGTCGCGAGCGACCTGACGCGGCTGCGCCGGGCGCGCGACGCCTTCCTCGCCGATCTCGTGCCGGGCCTCGTCCTGCTCGCCCTGGTCCTGGCGCTGGCGACCTGGCTCCAGCTCAGTCTCGGCCTTCGACCGCTGATCCGTTTGCGGCGCGAAGTCGCCGACGCCATCAGCGGCGGTCGCCAGCGGCTGTCGCTCGACGCGCCGGACGAAGTCCTGCCGCTCGTTCGCGAAGTCAATGCGCTGCTCGACGCGCAGGAGAAGGAACTGGAGCGCGCGCGCGGCCGCGCCGCCGATCTCGCCCATGGTCTGAAAACGCCGTTGGCGGCTTTGGCGGGCGACGCCCGCAGGCTTCGCGAGGGTGGCGACGGCGAAGTCGCCGGGTCTCTGGAGGAGATAGGCGAGTCCATGCGCCGCCATGTCGAGCGTGAACTGGCCCGCGCCCGCGTCCAGGGCCCGGCGACGCGACGCGGACTCCCGGCGACGCCGCTGCGCGAAATCGTCGAGGCTCTGATCCGAACTCTGAGCCGAACGAATCGAGGCGAAGAAATCAGTTTTGAAAACGAAATCGCCGGCGCCGCCGTCGCGCCGATCGAACGCATGGACCTGACCGAACTGCTCGGCAATCTGCTCGACAACGCCGCGCGCCATGCCTCGACGCGGGTTCGCGTCTCCTGCGCCGACGACGCAGGACGCCCGGTCATTGCGATCGAGGATGACGGTCCGGGCCTCGATCCGGACCATGAAGCCCTGGTCCGCCAGCGTGGCGGGCGCCTCGACCATGGCGGCGGCGCCGGCCTCGGCCTCGCTCTCGCCCAGGACATTCTGGACGCCTATGGCTGGAACATGGCGTTTTCCCGTTCGCCGCTCGGTGGGCTGAGGGTTAGCCTGCGCGTCGTCGGCAGCGCCTGAAGACCAGCGGGCGCCAGGCTTCACGCCGCCCTTGGCGGTTCGCCGAGCGCCGCCAGCGCCCCGCATTCGGCGTCGGTAAAAACGCGGGATCGCGTGTGAAAGCTTATTCCCTCGGGACTCTCGATGGAAAGACCATTGCTGCCGCCCTCGATGACATCGACGATGATCTGCGTATGACGCCAATATTCGAATTGATTGGCCCGGATGTAGAAGGGGCAGCCGCCGATTTCGCCCAGCACGATTGTTTCCGGGCCGAGCCAGACCTCGTCTCTGGGCGAACAAATCGGGGCGGAGCCTTCGCAGCAGCCGGCGGATTGATAAAACGCCAACGGACCGTGTTTGGTTTCGAGACGGGCGATCCACGAAAGCGTTTCGGCCGTCGCTTCAACGCGTGCGGGCGCGGGCATGATTTTCTCCATTTACCGACGATCCGTCCTATATGTACGGCAAAATAATCCAGTCCAGCAGCCAGGACGGAAAGAAAATTTCGAAATACCATCCACATCGAGACGGCGGACGTAACAATTCCCGTTCAGGAACGTTAACACCATGGATGGCGGCGAAAACGCTAGCAAAGCCGTCATTGAAAGGACGAGGGGCGCCGGAGCTTCGCCCCTCAGCGAAAAAGGCGTCGGCGCGAAATCGAAACACATGCGACGGCCTCTCCAGTCGAAGTCCCGTTTCCGGGACGCCGCCCCCGGCAATATAAATCGTTTCAAACAGGAGAATACCCATGAACGCCAAAACCTTCGCCACCCGCTTCGCCGCCTGCGCTTTGTTCGCTTCGGCGGCAATCTTCAGCGCCCCTTCCTTTGCCGAGGATGCGATGAAGGGCGACGCCATGAAAAGCGACGCGATGAAGGGCGACGCCATGAAGGCCGACAAGATGAAGGGCGACGCCATGAAGGGCGACGCCATGAAAGGCGACGCGATGAAAGGCGACGCCATGAAAGGCGACGCCATGAAAGGCGCCAAGTAAGGCGCTATAACGAAAGGCGTCCATGCGTGTTTTCTTGCATGGGCGTCTTGTTTCCATTGCTTGTCGGGCCGCTCCCATGACCGAATCTCTCGCGCTTGCCCCCGCCGCGCCGCATCGAAAAACAGTTTTCGTGCCGCGTCATGCGCTTGTCACGCGCCTCACCCATTGGCTCAACGCCCTGTGCATCTTTGGCCTGCTGATGAGCGGTCTGAATATTTTCATGGCCCATCCGGCGCTCTACTGGGGCCAATATGGAGCGGACGCAGACCGTCCGGCCTTCGAAATCGGCGCGGAGTCGCGCGAGTCTGGCCCGCCAAAGGGATTTGTCCGTTTCGGTGAAGCGACCACTCTCGACACAACCGGCGTGCTCGGCGCGGTCCGCGACGACGATGGCGATTGGCATCAACGCGCCTTTCCCTATTGGGCGACCTTGCCCGCCTCCCGCGATTTATCGATTGCCCGGCGATGGCACTTTTTCTTCGCCTGGCTTTTTGTCGCCAATCTCGCCGCCTATTACGCCTTCGGCCTGATCAACGGCCATCTGCGCCGCGACCTTGTGCCGAGCCCCGCGCAATTGCGGCCAAGCGCCCTGCTGAGCGATGTCATCCATCATCTCAAGCTGCAATTTCCGCAGGGTGAAGCGGCGCGCCATTACAATCCGTTGCAAAAGCTCGCCTATCTCGGCGTGATCGGCCTGCTGCTGCCCCTGGTCGCGCTGACCGGCATGACCATGTCGCCGGGCCTCGATGCGATCTTTCCCTGGCTGATCGACCTGTTCGGCGGCCGGCAATCGGCGCGAACTCTGCATTTCATCGCCGCCAATCTCATCGTCCTGTTCGTCCTCGTCCATCTCGCCATGGTGGTTCTCGCCGGTCCGATCAACGAGATCCGCTCGATGATCACCGGCAAACTCAAGATTGTTTCGCAAGATCCCGACGGGAGCCTCCCATGAGCCGACTTCTGATCCCTCGTCGCAAATTCCTCGGGCTCGGCGCCTTGGGTCTCGGCGCCGCCGCGCTGGGCTTTTCCGGCCGCCCCGCCGACGCCGCGAGCTTCGAGGAACTGATCGCCCATGCACAGAGCCTGACCTATGGCGCGCAGCGCCTGCTTGGCCGCAATGCGCTGGCACGGGAATTTTCCGCGAAGGACATTTCGCCGGTCTTCAAGGTCAATGGCACGCACATGCCCGACACCACGGAATACGAGGCGCTGCTCGCCGGGGATTTCGCCACTTGGCGGTTGCAGGTCGAAGGCCTGGTGGCGACCCCGCTGTCCTTGTCGCTTGCGGATCTGCACGCCCTGCCGCAGCGCACGCAGATCACCCGCCACGATTGCGTCGAGGGCTGGAGCGCCATCGGCCAATGGCAGGGGACGCCGCTCGCGGAAATTCTCAAGCGCGCGGCGCCGCTGCCGGCGGCGCGTTTCGTGGTGTTCCACTGCGCCGATTTCTACGAGCGCGCCGCCGATGGGACCGGCCAATATTACGAAAGCATCGATCTCGTCGACGCCTTTCATCCCCAGACCATTCTCGCTCATAGCCTCAATGGCGAGGCCCTGTCGGTCGGTCATGGCGCCCCCGTTCGGCTGCGGGTCGAACGGCAACTGGGTTACAAGCAGGCCAAATATGTGATGCGCATCGAACTGGTGGAGCGGTTCGACCGCATCGGTCGCGGCAAAGGCGGCTACTGGCCGGATCGCGGCTATGAATGGTATGCCGGAATCTGAGGCCGCCCGGCCCTTGGCAAGCGCGAGCCTTGTTTCGTCGGGGCCGCTTCAGCCGGAATGAACCAGCGCCGAATTGGCGTCGAGCGAAAGATCGACCATCAACTCGTCGGCGAGTTCTTCGAGGTGCTGGCGGAGCAGTTCGACCGGCAGGTCGTCGGGCAATGTCAGCCGGGCGTTGGCCTTGAACATGGCTTCGCCCGAGAACGACCCGCTCACGCATTCGCTTTCGAGTTCGGCGATGCTGACATTATGGGCCGCGAGCACCTGCGAAATGTCGCGGATGATGCCGGGCCGGTCGAGGCCGACCAGATCGAGCCGCAGCGTGCGGCCGCCGATCTGCGCCGGCGCGTCGCATTTCTCGATGATGAAGCGAAGTCCCTGCGCGTCCAGTTTGCGCAGCGATTCGACGAGCGCGTCCGCTTTTTCCGGCGCGATGGAGACCAGCAACATGCCGGCGAACTGGCCGGAAAGGCGCGCCATGCGCGTGTCAAGCCAATTGCCGCCGCCTGCGGCGACCGTTTCGGCCAGTCTGCTCACCAGACCCGGACGATCGCGGCCGATGACGGTAAGGACGAGATGTATCTGCATGTGCGCGTTCCTCTCACGCGGGGAGAATACGCGATAATCCATGCCGCTCAATGTCGGATATCGACAATTTCGGCTTCCCCCGCCGGCGCGGTCCGCGCTAAAACTTGAAATAGAAACCGGCGGTGATGACGTCCATAGCGACGCCGACCTTGGTCTGCCGGAGGGGCAGGGCGTCAAAATCCATGTTCTGGAGCTGGATTCGCCGATATCCGATCCTGAAAACGTCTTTCTCGCTCCAGAGGTATTGGATGCCGCCGCCGGCGACCCAGCCGGGCAGGGTTTGGGTATTGGAGGCGAAGGGCCCTTCGATTGTCGTCTGGGCGAAGGCGAAACCGCCGGTTCCATAGATCATGAACCGGTCGAACGCATATCCCGCGCTCGCCCGGGCCGAACCGACCCAGCCAATGTCGGCTTTGGTCACATTGGCGAAGGGGGTATTGGCGTCGGCCTGCATCAGCGAATAGGAAAGATCGACGGACGGTCCGAAAACCAGATTTCCGGCCTGGAAATTATAACCCGTCTCCGCGCCAAAGGTTACGCCCTGCGCATTTTTCAGGTAACGGCCGCCGGCGCCCTGGAATTGCGCGGTTTGGTAGGCGACGAGCGGCTTGACGAAGAATCCGCTCCAATTGTAGGGCGCGCTCAGGTTCTTGTAATTCGGCAGCAGCCAGTTTTGCGGGGGTGGCAGGCTGCCGAGGCCGCTCAGCGGCGCGGGCAAGGGCAGATCGTCGGCGCGCGCGGGTTCTGCGCACAGACAGGCGGCAGACATCGCCGCCAGCGCGACGCGAAAATTCGAGATTGTCATGAAGCCTCTTTGAAATGGCAAGACCGCGCATTAAACGCCTATGCCGGTTAACAAACATCTCTCGCGCCCGGCAGGATCGCCGACGAAATCCCTTGCGATGGGCGCCGCGCGGCGGGAGCGAAGATCCGCGACCGCCTGCGGTTGGCGGGGCCATCGACGCAACAGCCTGTCCAGCCGCGGCCGGTCGCACGGCTACGAGGGGTTGCGCGAGAATCGCAGGTCGACAACGCCCACGGGCACGCCGAACTTCGATACGACGGCGTTGTTCACCACTTTCCCGTTCGCAGTTCGAACGAGGATATCTTCAAAGTGGACCCTCGTAGGTCCGCCGTCGCCCGGCAAGTCGACATCGTAGGACAGTCGGATGGCGGCGCCGTCTCTGGCGACATCCGCGAAGCCGACGACGTCCTCGCGCGTTCCCCGGTAGCGTCCATCGCCAAGGCTGTGAAAGCGCCACGTCTTGACGCCCTTTTCGCCGTCCGCATAGACGAAGCGCTCGGTAAGCACGAAGGCGCCTCCCTGGCTGGCGCCATCGAGGGTGACCTTGAAATCGCGACGAAGGCCGGTGATCGTATTGCTGAAATAGCCGGTCGCATAGGTCCGTCCCGAAAAGTCGCGCTCCAGCGCCAGCGGACCTGCGCCGTTTTCGACGCTCGCGGGGCGCGTGGCGCAACCGGCCAGCGCTATCGCGGCGGCCAGGGCAAAAGTAGGCAAGGTTGCGCGCATGATCATGCTCCAGTGGAGGCTGGTTCTATCATGTTGACAAGGTTTTAGTCGAACGTAATCGGGCGGGAGGCGAAGTTTGAAGCCCGTCTTGCCGCGCTCGCGCGGGAGGGGATTTTTTGCGGCCCCTGCGCGTTGCTTCCCCGCAGCCCCGCGCTACCCGCCGCCAACCGCGCGCACGGCGAAGGCGCTCGCCATCATCCCGAGGACATAGAGCGGCACGCCGAAGCCGCTGTACCATAGCGCGCGCTCGACGGGGCTGGCGATGAACTTCGCCATCATGGCGATTTGTCCCAGCAGCAGGGCCGCCACGATCGCCGCGAAATAGGGATGGCCCCAGGAAATCAGGAGTCCGATCACGACGACCTGAGAAGCCGCCATGACGAAGCTCGCCGCCCAGGCCGCGGCGTCGGGTCCCAGCAGGACCGGAACGGAGTCGATCCCCATCTGCCGGTCGCCCTTGATCGACTTGAAGTCGTTCAGGGTCATGATGCCGTGCGCGCCGACGCTGTAAAGAAACGCCAGCCAGAGGATCGGCGCCGGGGGCAGGGCGCCGCCGAGCATGGCCGCGGCGCCCGTCATCCAGGCCAAACCCTCGTAAGAGAAGCCGCAGGCGGCATTGCCGAGCCAGCCGTTGCGCTTGAGGCGGAAAGGCGGCGCGCTGTAGGCCCATGCCAGCGCCATGCCGACCGCGGCGGAAATCAGCACCCAAGGTCCGAGCGTCGTCGCCACGAGCAGCGACAGAACGGTCCAGATTCCGGCCACATACAGACCCCATCGGCCGGGGATGCGCCCGGAGGGTATCGGCCGGTCCGGCTCATTGATGGCGTCGACGTCGCGGTCATACCAATCGTTTATCGCCTGGCTCATCGCACAGACCAGCGGACCGGCAAGCACGATGCCGGTCAGGGCGATCCGCCAGTTGGCGAGGATGGGCTGACCGGAGGAAACGACGCCGCAGGCAAACGCCCACATCGGCGGAAACCAGGTGATCGGCTTGAGGAGTTCCAGCACCGCCGAAGGCTCGGGAGTGGTCCGAGCGGGCAAGCGCGGCGTCGGCGGCGCGGACGATCCAAGATCCTTCGTGCTGGTCATGTTTGAGCTTCTCATCCCGCCAAGCGTGAAATGGCGTTGTTACCCGGATTTTATCGCCGCCGCCAATTCGAACCGTCCCTCGCGCGGGCGGAGTTGGTTCCATATGCAACGGGACGGGGTCTCGATGCAACCCGACCGGCCGTCCTGAAAATGGCCCGGACCGGCGCGTCAGGCGCGAGCAGACCGGGGGCGCCGCCGCCGGCGAAAGGGCGGCCGAGCGACCCGCGCGAGGTGGGTCCGGCAAGACTCACCGACGGATCGAACCATGCCGCCGGGCCTCCAGGTTGAACAGCTTTTCCGCGGCAAGCACGGCAAGCGAGGCGTTTCTCGCCGTGGCGTCGGCGCCGACGGTCGCGGCAAGACCCGGCTGATCGTAGAGCGCCGGGCCGCCGACCATGACCCCGATGCTCGAATTTTGTGAACGGCCGCGAATTTCCGAAATAAACCGGGCCAATGGCTCCAGCGCGTTGGTGTTGCTCACGCTCAACCCCAACACCGCAAACCATTCTTTTTCAACGATTTCGAGGATGTGGTCGATCGACGTCGGCCTTTCGGAGCGCACGTTCCAGCCCCAGGCTTCGAGCATTTTCTCGACGATGGTGATCCCGAACGAATGCTGCTTCTCGCCCGGCATGGTGGACATCAGGATCGAACGCTGCTCGATCAGCGCGGGCGCGCCGGAATTGCAGTCCATCCTCGCAAGCAGGCGTTGCAGGCAGCCCATGCCTCGCGTCACGTCCATGAAATCGCATTCGTCGGTTTCCCACATCTGCCCGAGCCGCCGTGCGACGGGTTCGAACAGATCGAGGAATACCTGCTCCATGGAAAGCCCACGCGCAGTGAATTCGGCGACTTGACGCTCGGCGCAGGAGGTGTCCGGCGCCAGCACGAGTTGCGTGAAACTGGAAATATCTTCGGCGCCAAAAGGCGCAACGACGGCGCCGCTTTCCGCGGGGACCTCCAGATGCAGCAACGCGAGCTGCGGTATGATCTGGGTCCCGACCAAAGCCGCGATGCTGGAAAGCGGCTCAAGCTGATCGTCGCCGGCGAGGGTCCGGCGGTCGACGAATTCACGTTGGGGGTCCGACGCGCCTTTGCCGCCCTCGCGGAGCCGCGTCGTTTCAATTTCGAAACCGTAAAACCCGTCACACGAGTCCGTCTGGAAGTGCCCCGCCATAGAACGCCTCGCAAGCCCGAATTTTTTTATGCCCGGCAGCGATACGCCGGCATTCATTGATCGGCAGATTGGCTTTGGCGGCCAAAAGTGTCAAGCATCCACGACAGTGCCGCCCTATCATGAGCCTACTGTTTCTGCCCGGCTTGTTCCCGATGCGGCGCCTGGCTGCGCGCCGGGAAAACATGCCTGAAGTTTGCGTTGCAACATGATCGATATTGCAGCGCGGCGGCGAAATCGACCCAACGTCAACGCGAACGCGTTACCCAGGCGCAAGGGAAGATTTATCCGGAAAGCAGGCGTTGCGGCGGGAAAAACCGACGGCGGCGGCGGGTCGTAAAAACGATCGAACGCCTGTTCCAGGCGGCGCGTTTTCCTGGCGAGCAGAAAGGGCGTTTTGGGCGCGGCGACGAATTCCGGCCACCGCCGAAGCCAGGCTCGTCCTCGGCTGGGATGCGGCGATTTGTCGCGGTCGGAACGGCGCGCGTCGGTCGTTTACGCTCGGAAAAGTGGAATCGCCGGCGGCTTGCGGCTTTGGCCTATCTATTGGGGTCGATCCCATGCGCGGCTTTGGAGCGCCCTTGCTCCGGTTCAATGGGTTGGGCGGTATAGGCCACGGCGCAGGCCCAGATCAAAGCCAGAATGGCCATGGCGGCGAAAAGCCGGGAGGAGAGGCGGCGCGCCGGCGATTGGCCGGCAGGGCGGCGCGGCGCGTGGATGATTTCGAAGGCCATTGTCGCTGCTTCTCCGGCGGGCCAGAGGGGTGTGGCGCGCGCCCGGCCTCCGCCCGCCGCCAAAAAAATAATAAATCTATAAAATAAGTCAAGAAAGCGATGATGAGGGCCCGTAGCGCTTGACAGGAGCGCCCAATAAAAATACAAAACTGGTAGGAAATATAGGCAAAGAGGCTATTCCATGCGCAGATTCTCCGCCATCTCCCTGATCGCCCTGCTGGCGTCGACGTCACTCGGCGGCGCTTTCGCCGCAAATGCCGCTTCACTGGAGGCGGCGGCTGAAAAGCTCGGCGCCGACAGCGCGCGGACGCTGGAATTTTCCGGCGCCGGCCATTGGTTCCAGTTCGGCCAGGCGCCGGTTCCCGGCGGGCCATGGCCGCAATTCGACGTCAGCCGCTATACGGCGACGATCGACTTCGGCGCCGGCGCCGAACATGTCCAGATCGCCCGGCTTCAGACCGTCGATCCCGCGCGCGCCCGCCCGGCGCCGGTGGAACAGAAGGTCGACGCCTGGCTCGACGAGGGCAAGGCGTGGAATGTCGGACTGCCGCCGAACGCCGCGCCCGACGCCGCGCCCGTGGCGACGCCGGCCTTCGCCGCCGTCGAGGAGCGCAGCGCTGAAATCCTGGCGACGCCGCAGGGATTTGTTAAGGCCGCGCTGGCGCATCAGGCCCGGGTCGAACCGGTTTCGGACGGCCTCAAGGTCTCCTTCGCCCTGGGCAAGCATAAATTCGAAGGCCGGATCGATGCGGAAAACCGCGTCGAATGGGTCCGGACCTGGATCGACACGCCGGTGCTCGGAGACACGCTGGTCGAGACGAAATTCAAGGATTACAAGGACTTCGGCGGCGTGCTGTTTCCCGCCGAGATTACCCGCGAGGAGGGCGGCTATCCGGTGCTGCGTCTTGGCGTCGCCTCGGCGAAGCTGAACGGCCCGGCGTCCTTCGCCGTTCCGGAAAATATCGCCAGCGCCCAACCGGCGCCGATCAATGTCAAATGCGACAAGATCGGCGACAACGTGCTCTATCTGACCGGCGGCACGCATCACAGCATCGCCGTGATCGAAAAGGATCATATCGTGCTGATCGAGGCGCCGCTCAACGAGGAGCGTTCGCTGGCCGTGATCAAGAAGCTTTCCGAGGTCGTTCCGGGAAAGCCGATCGCTGCCGTGATCAACAGCCATGTTCATTTCGACCATTCCGGGGGCTTGCGGACCTTCGTCGATCTGGGCGCGACCATTGTCGCGCAGGAACAGGACAAGCCCTATTACGAAAAGGCCTGGGCCAATCCGCGCGAATTGAATCCCGACCTGCTGGCGGTTTCGAAGAAGCCGGCGAAATTCCTGACCTACAAGGATGAACTGAAGCTCGGCGAGGGCGACGGCGAGATCAGGATTTATCGCCTTGCCGGCAGCGGCCACAGCGACGACCTTGCCCTGATCTACCTGCCCCAATCCAAAATCGCGATCGAGGCCGACGCCTATACGCCGGCGGCCGTTGACGCGCCCGCGCCGAAGACGCCCAATCCCTACGCCGTCAATCTCTACGAGAACATCCAGAAGCTCAATCTCGACGTGGAGAAGATCGCCGGCCTGCATGGCGTGCGCGTCGCGACGCTCGACGATCTGCGCGCCTACATCGGCCAGAAGCAGGCCGCCCGCTAAAAAAGGCGGCGCGCTCGCGTTAACAAAAACCCCGGAGGTGATGACCTCCGGGGTTTGCTTTGCGGTTCGCCATCGCGGCGAAAGGGGATGTTTTTGCGATGAAAGCCCTGCATCTGAAGATCGCGCCGGGAACCCTCGCGCTAGCCCTGGGATTTGCTTTCGCGGCGGCGGTTGCCGCCAGGGCCGAGGCGCCCGAAGGATTTGTCTATCTCGCGCCGGAGCAGGTTCCCTTCAAGAGCCCGCTCGGCGCCGGGCCGCAACAGGCGGTGATCTTCGGCGATCCGTCGAAACCGGGCGTCTATGTCGTCCGCGTGCATTTTCCGCCGGGCTTCCATTCCAGTCCGCACTTCCACTCGCAGGACCGCCACGCGACGGTCATCAAGGGCGTTTGGTGGAACGGAACCGGCGAAGAGCTCGATTTCAGCAAGGCGCGACCGATTGCCGCCGGCTCCTATGTCCGGCATCCGGCGGGCGGAATCCATTGGGATGGCGCGGGCGACGAGGAAGTGATCGTCCAGATTACCGGCGTCGGTCCGGTGGAGACGACGCCGGTCGGCAAGCCCGATGCGGGCCGCGACGACCATTGGCCAAAACCGAAATAGCTGTTTGTTCGCGCCGCCCGGGCGACGAACCGCCGCTCGTCGCGATCGGCAATAGTCCGGGCAACGTCCGGCGTCCGGGTCAGAGTTCGCTGACTTGTCGCCGCAGGTTATGCGACGGTTTGAACGACAGCACGCGGCGCGGCGAAATCGTCGCCTCGGCGCCGCTTCTGGGATTGCGTCCCGGGCGCGCGCTTTTCGTGCGCTGGTTGAACGAACCGAACCCCGAAAGCTTGATATTTTCACCGCGCGCGAGCGCGGCTGCAATTTCGGCGAGGATGTCTTCGACAAACTTCCTGGATTCCGCATGCGAAAAGCCAAATTGTCGCACCACGGCGTCGGCAAGATCGGCGCGGGTAATCGTCGTGCGTTGGCCGCCGTCGGCAGGAGTCGACGGCAGCCTTATTTCTCTGTCGCGTAGCACAGAGTTGGTCAGGTTCCGATCGAGAGACATGTGATCAACCTATAAAAGAGGCGCCTTTATACCGCCACGCAGGCCCTTGATATGAAAGCTAAAACCTAAGCTATTGATATCATATGTTAAAATGGACATGCGGTCCAGCCGATCTAAGTGTTTAAACCTTCGACGTAGACTTAACAGATTCGGAATCTACTCATAGCTGGTCGTGAAGGAGGGCCTGGCCCCTGGGGGCTGGCGTCCGGCGGCCCCGGTCTCGCGGGGCAAGCGGCGGACGAAATCCGCCGGTCGATCCGCGACAAGCTCAACCGGAATGGCAGGCTTACGTTGCGGCGGGCGACTCCGCTTCGCCGGACCGGGAGCCGAAAAAGACTTCGCTGAGCTTCATGCCGGCGCGCATCGTCGCCACGAAAAGAGCGGCGCGGGCGACGAGAGAAGTCATCGTCCAGATTGTCGGCGTCGGTCCGGTGGAGACGACGCCGGTCGGCAAGCCCGATTCGGGTCGCGACGACCATTGGCCGAAACCGAAAGTGCTGTTTTTTCCCGTCGCCCATGCGCCGGATCGCCGCTGGTCGCGATCGAAAAAAGCGCACGCAACGTCCGGCGTCATGGTCAGAGTTCGCTGACCAGCCGCCGCAGAATATGCGACGGTTTGAACGACAGCACGCGGCGCGGCGAAATCGTGGCCTCGTCGCCGCTTCTGGGATTGCGTCCCGGGCGCGCGCTTTTCGTGCGCTGGCTGAACGAACCGAACCCCGAAAGCTTGACGTTTTCGCCGCGCACGAGCGCGTCGGCGATCTCGGCGAGGACCCCGTCGACAAACCGCCTCGAGTCCGCGCGCGACAAGCCAAATTGCTGCGCCACGGCGTCGGCAAGATCGGCGCGGCTAATCGTCGTGGTTTGGCCGACGTCGCCCTGCTCCGACGGCAGTTTTTTTTTGCCGTTCGGCGGCACAATGTTGGACGACTTGCCACGAAGAGACATGCGCACCCGGCAGAAGTTTGTGTGAATACGCCACCGCCAGAAGGCTGTGGCTTCGGGTTACGGCTGAAAATTGGGTTTATCGGCCCTTTGGGCCGATAAACCAATAGATCTTGAATCGATCATCCGGCGGCTCCGTCTTTTAATACAACAAGATAGGATCGCATCCCGGTCGCTTCAAGCGAACCACCAACCGAATCAGTCTAGACGTCTTGCGCAGACTTAAAAGCTGCGGATTCTACTGAGAGGAAGTCGTGAACGGGGCCTGGCCCCCAGGGGCCCGCGACCGGGGCCTCGGTCTCGTAGGGCAGGCGGACGAAATCCGCCGGTCGATCCGCGACAAGCTCAACCGCAATGGCCGGCTTACGTTGCGGCGGGCGACACCGCTTCGCCGGACCGAGAGCCGAAACAGACGTCGCTGAGCTTCATGCCGGCGCGCATCGCCGCCACGAAAAGAGCGGCGTGGGCGTCGAGGAAGTCATCGTCCAGATTGTCGGAGTCGGTCCGGTGGCGACGAGGCCGGCCGGCAAGCCCGATGCGGGCGGCAATGACCATTGGCCAAAACCGGAATAGGGGTTTGTTCGCGCCGCCCAGGCGCCGGATGGCCACCCGTCGCGATCGGCAATAGCCCGCGCGACTTACGGCGTTCGGGTCAGAGCTCGCCGACCTGTCGCCGCAGGATATGCGACGGTTTGAACGACAGCACACGGCGCGGCGAAATCGTCGCCTCGGCGCCGTTTCGGGGATTTCGTCCCGGGCGCGCGCTTTTCGTGCGCTGGTTGAACGAACCGAACCCCGAAAGCTTGATGTTTTCCCCGCGCACCAGCGCGTCCGCGATCTCGGCGAGGATGTCTTCGACGAACTTTCTGGATTCCGCATGCGACAAACCGAATTGTCGCACCACGGCGTCGGCAAGATCGGCCCGGGTAACCGTCCTGGGCAGGACCGCGTCGCCATGCGTCCAAGGCTGCCTGTTTTCGCTGTTCGGCAGCACGGAATTGGGCGAGATCCGATCGAGAGACATGTGATCAACCTAAAAATGAGCGGCCTTTTCAACCACCATCCTGACGCCTGACTGGAGCGAGCATCGCACCGTAAAGGGCCATTTTGACTCGCATGAATCGAGCCAGAACAAATGCTAAACTTTCGGCGTGAGTTGGGAAGGTTCGGAATCTAATCACGTCCGGTCGTGAAGGGGGCTTGGCGCGACTCGGCTTCGCCGGGGTCCGGGGACCGAAAACACCTCGCCGCGCTTCATGCCGGCGAGCATCGCCCCCATGAAAAGCAAGGCGCCCGGGTCGAGAAAGCCAATATTGACGATGGCCGCCGCCGGGCAGTGGCTGGCCAGAATCCTGCCCATGCCGAAAATCACGGCGCCGCCAATCGGCCGGAAGTTTCGGAATCTACTCAGATGCGATCGTGAAAGGGGGCTTGCGTCCCGGGTCTCGGTTTCCTGCGGCGCGGGCCGGGGGAAGCTTGCCGGTTGATTCGCAACCAATTCAAACAGAATTGGCGGCTTGCTTTGCGGCGGGCGACTCCGCTTCGCCGGTCGGAGAATCTGAGAAGACGTCGCCGAGTTTCATGCCGGCGAGCATCGCCAGCACGAAAAGGACGGCGCGCGGGTCGAGAAAGCCAATATTGACGATGGCCGGCGCCGGGCAGAGCCCGGCCAGTCCCCAGCCTGTGCCGAAAATCACCGCGCCGCCGACCAGTTTTGCGTCGATTTTGCGGGTTTTGGGAATCTCGAAATTCCGCCCGGCGAAGCTCGACGCGCGATGGCCGGCGATGCGGAAGGCGATGAAGGCCACCGTCACGGCGCCGCCCATGACAAGCGCGAGCGAGGGGTCCCACATTCCCGCGAGATCGAGAAAGGCCAGCACTTTGGCGGGATCGATCATGCCGGAGAGGCAAAGGCCGAGCCCGAAGATCAAACCGGCGACGAGCGGGGAAAGAAAGGCCATGGTTGCGCCTCAGCTCAGGAGATGGCGGATAATGAAGACTGTCAGAAAGCCCGACGCCATGAAGGCGCCGGTCGCCACTGCGGAGCGCGGCGACAGCCGGGCGAGGCCGCACACGCCGTGGCCGCTGGTGCAGCCCTTGCCCAGCCGGCTTCCGAACCCGACCAGCAACCCGGCGGCGATCAGCATCGGAAGGCCGGCCGAAACTCCGGCGCCGACGGTCCCGAACAGCAGGTGGGCCAGCGCCGGCGAAGCGACCAAGCCGAGGATCAACGCCGCGCGCCAAAAAATGTCGCCGCGCCTCGGCGTCAAAAGCCCGCCAATGATGCCCGAGGCCCCGAGGATGCGGCCCTCGACCAGCAGCATCCAGGCGGCGGCAAGGCCGATCAGCACACCTCCCGCGAGGGCGGACCATGGCGTGAAATGAACCCAGTCGATCTGCATGGAACGGACCTTGTCGGCTCGATGACCGCCCCGAGGGTTCCGGCCTGCGAGCTCAATATTTGGCGATCACCGTCTTCGGGGCGTCGAAGTGGTAGGTATAGCCCAGAGTCACCTGGAGTTGCGACATCGAAATATCGATGTTCGAGCCCGGCGTCCGGCCGAACGGCGTGACTTCCGGCCCGGACACGCCGATGCGCGGCGAATAGATCAGCGCGAAGTCGATGGCCGAATTATGGTTCACCGCATAAGTGAAGCCGCCGCTGATATGATTGGTCACCACGCCCGGCGCGAGAATGTTGAACGTCACGTTGGCCGCGGTGATCGGCTGGGTGTTATAGGCGTAGCCGGCGCGCAGGGTCAGAAATTCCAGCGCGCGCCATTCGAGGCCGAGCGCTGCGACATCGACGTCGCGCCAGCCGAAGCCCGGACCATTGGCGCTTCCAAGCGATCCCGGCAGCAGCGGCGAACTTTGATTGGCGACCGATTTCACGCCCGAATAGAAAATATGCTTGTAGTCGGCCATCACGGTGAAGACCGGCGTGATCTTGTAGGCGACGCCCGCGCCGATTTCGCCGGGAACATCGAAATTGCCGCCGCCGGCGAACAGCCCGCGGTAATTTTCGAATGGCGAGCTCCAGATCGGCGTCGAGCCGGCGACCGCGACGGTCAATTGCTCGCTGATGTGGTATTGCGCGCCGGCGCGCAGGCCGCCGCCGACCGAATAGGAGGGCGAGTGGTCGCTCAGCCAGGCCGGGTTGGAGGAAAGTCCGAACTGGCCGAAAGCGCCGAGGCCATAGGCCGAGAACACCTGCACCCCCAGCACCGGCGCAATGCCGAGCGACAGCGCGCCAAAGCGTTGCGCATAGCCGACCGTGATCAGCGCCTGGTTGAGATCGACGCCGGCCTTGCCGCCGCAGAACACGCCGGGCGCGCCGATGGCGCATCTGACGTTGCCGTAATAGGTGGTGTTCATGCCGCCGTTTCCGGTAACGGCGACGCCCAGCGCGGAATCGCCGCTAAGGGGAACGGCGTAGCCGAGCGCCGGGATGACGAAAATGTCGCGGCCGCTCTTGACCGTGCCGGGCGCGACCAGCCCCGTGCCGCTGGCGCTATATTGCCGGGTGGGATTGAACAGCGACAGATCGCCGTTGATCTGGTGACCCACCTCGACGAGGCCGGCCGGATTATTGGCGGTGGTGAAGCCGTCCTGCGAATTGGCGCTGCCCGCGCCGGCCAGCCCCTGTTCGCGCGCGCCCGAACCTTCGAGGAAATAGCCTTCGGTGGCGCCCGCGCCGCCGGTCATCGCCGCGCCGATGACCAGCGCGCCCAGGCCGGCGCGCAGGCCGATGCGGAGCGGGTTTTTCATTTTCGTCGGCATGCCGGAATCCTTTTCATTGGTCTGGCGCGCCGGCTTGCGCTTGTCTGGCAAGCATCGCGGCGGCGCGCCACAAAACACGAATCGTCGATATCTTGAGTGTATCTATAAAAACAGTCAATTAATGGCTGCGACCCATTAACGCCCGCGCGAGAGCGGCGGCAGGCTTGGCCCTTTGTCGCTATGCGCGGCGCCAATTTCCCTTTTGTTTGCGTCGCATAACCCGTCGCCCCGGGCGAAAAAAAGACGCGCGAACCTCTTCGCGCGTCTGGATTCATCGGCTTTTTCGGTGTGACTTATTTCACACGCGCCTGGATTTTCTCCAGTCCGGCTTTGGCGTAGGCCTCGTCCTTGTCCGAACCGCGCGCGCCGCCGACGCCGATGGCGCCGATCACCTCGTCATTGACCTTGATCAGCACGGCCCCGGCGCGGGCGAGATAGTTCGGATTGGCGGCGATCTTGTCGGCCAGCTCCTTGTTGGTCTTGACCTCTTCCGCCAGTTGACCGGAGGGCTCCTTGAAGGCGAGCGCCGCCTGCGCCTTGAAATTGCTGTTCTGCACGGCGCGCGGCCCGGTTCCGTCGGACACCAGCACCGCCTTCAGCACGCCGGCGGAGTCGATGATGCTGACGGCGACTTTCTGCTCGCCGACCCTGGCGGCTTCGAGCGCCGTCTGCGCGGCCTCGAGGGCCAGATCCAGCCCCGGTCCGCGAGCGGGCGGCGGCGGCGGGTTTTGCGGCGCGCCGGCCGGGGCGGGGGCGCCCTGCGCCAGCGCGACGCCGGCGCAGCCAAGGAACCACAGGACAGACGTGCTGAAATTTTTCATTTTTCCAGTTTCTCCAGTTTTGCTTGAAAGGAGCGGGAGCGTTCCGACCGGAACGGCGCCGCAAGGAAATCGCGGTGGGAAAGGGACGGCGGCTCCTGAAAAAGCGATGCGGCGATGGCGCGCAACGCATTTTCGGGACTGTCGAATATTTTGCCGTCCAGCGAAGCCAGGGCGTTTTTCACCGCGAGGAAGCGAAAGCCGTCGCCCTCCTGGGTCAGAATTCCCGAGACGTCGGCGCCGATATCGCGGACAGGGGCTGCGGGCATGACAGGTCCTCGCCGTCGCCGTTTCGTGAAACCGTTTAAAAACAGATGCCTCGGAATGCGCAGGCCCGACGGTCAGGTCCGGCCTGCGCTCCCGAAAAAGTTTGCCGACCTCAATATTTGGCGTTGGTTGCGACCACAGCCGGTTCCGGCTGGGCAAATTTATAGGAGACGCCGGCGCGGAAGACGTTGAAGTTCACGCTCTGCGTGAAAACGCTGTTGGTGAAGGTTTTGTTGCTCGTCGAGAAATGATTCGTATTGTTCTGGAAGTTATAATAGCGATATTCGCCGCGCACGGACCATTGGTTGTTGAGCGCATATTCGACGCCGCCGCCGACATCATAGCCATTGATCGTGTTCGAAACGCTGCCGATCTGCACGCTGTTGAGGGTCAGGGCGCTGTTGTTGGCGGCGAAGGCATAGCCGCCGACCGCGTAAATCAACAGGTTCTTGTAAACATAGCCCAGCCGCCCGTCGGCCGAGATGATGTAGTCGTGATAGGACGATCCGGTAAAAATGTTTGGCGCGAAAGCGATATTGGTGGTCTGGCTTCCCTTGACGCTCAACAGATCGAAGGAGGCCTCGGCGCCGAGGACAAAGGACTGGACCTGGTAATTATAGCCGATATGGCCGCCGCCGATGACGCCATTATTGCCCCAGCTTTCGGAATAACCATTGTTGGGAAGGGTGAGATCGGTGTTGCCGAAAGCGCCGCCCAGTTGCAGGCCGGCATAGACGCCGGTCCAGTTGATGGCCGGCTCCACGGCGACAGGCGCGGATTTCTGGGCCGGCAGATCGGCGGCGAAGGCGGCGCCGGTCAAAGCCGTGAACGCCAGGAGAAGAGCATTTAGCTTGCGCATTTTCGATGTTCCCGATTTGAATCCAACGCGAGGGAAAGGGAGCTCGGCGACGCGCGACCCCGCCCCATCCGGCGGCGCTCACGTTCTTTCCGGGTCTTTCCAGGCCCGGCGCTCTTTCCCAACCATAGTAATCCTATCAAGATAATATTATTATAAGCAAGCCTTTTTTCCTCCACGCGGCCGGTTTTTCCCGCGCCGCCGGCGCGAGCCCCGATGCGCGGGGGCCCGTCGTGTTTACAAAAGGGTGGACGGCGATGAGTCAGGCCGCCGCTCGGAGGGAGGACTGGCGCCCCGATCCGATTGAATCGGATCGGGGCTCCAGTTTCTTGTTTTTACGCGTTTTCTTCACGCGAACCGGTGTCCACTTCGCTGGAAAACGCTCTAGGTGGGTTCTCGCAACAACCCAGCCGCCTCCCTCCTGGACTTGCAGGTCGCGCCGGCAACAAAGCGGAGCTCGGGCCGGGGCTTTTTCAGCGCAGATGCGCCGGCGCCTGCGGATTATTCTCCGGATTGGTGTCGTATTTCGAAACCTTCTCGACGATCCCGCCACCGACGAGCGGCAAGAATTCCGCCTCCAGCGCTTCGGCCTTCTCCTTGGCGTAGACTTGCTCGCCTTCGACGTAGATCGTGAAAATTTTTTGGTGCTTGGCCTTCTTGACCGGGTCCTCGATGGTCGCCTTGGTCCATTTGTAGAGCGGGTAGGTTTCGGGACCCTCGCGTTCCGCTTCCGCGACATAACCGGCGAAAGCGTCGTACTGGCTTTGCAGGGCGGCGCCATGCCGGGCGAGAATATCGGCGACGGGCGCGAGCGAAGGACTGTCCGGCTTGTCGTGGGCGATGGTGGCGTAGGCGTCCGCCAGAAGGACGCGGATCTGATAGTCCCATTGGCTGCTCATCGTCATCTTCCTCATGTTGGCGGCAGGGGGCGCGCTTTGCGGCGCCCGTGGGTGGATCATAATACTATATAATAAATAGGATTAAAGTCGCCGCAAAACAATGGCGGGCCGCGAACGCGCTTTGATTTCGACTGCGGAAGCCGCCCGCAAGCCGAGGAAATCATCGGAGCGAATGCTTGCCATACGGTACGATCTCACAATATCTATGGATCAACCAGATCCGTCCTGGAATGACGAGCGAAAAAGCGGCGCCGGTTTTTCGCCGAAGACTCCCAGGGGCAATCTCGGGCGCTGGCGATTTTGCCGTTCAGGCCGGTCGCATGGGGTAAAAAATTGTCGATTAGTCTCGAAAAACCTGCGAGCGATGCGCCTTGCGCGGTTTCCATCGGCAAGCGGATCGACGCGGAGGGGTTTTGGGCATGAACGCGCCAGTCAAGCCGAGCGCCGGGATCGATGCGTTTCTCAATCTCGAGGAAATCGTCGCGGAGTTGCGCAAGCTGCGCGCCGCTTCGCAGAAGCGCCGCTATCGCGAAGGGCGCCTGCCCGAACTTCCCTCGCGGGAGGCGATGAAAAGCATCGTCGACGGGCTGGTCGCCGCGCTCTATCCAAGGCATTTCGGCCCACCGGAATTGACGGTCGATTGCACCGACGGCTTTTTGCGCTACACCCTCTCGGCGACCTTGCGGTCGCTGCGCGAGCAGGTGCGGCGCGAACTCGATCTCCATTCCGCGCATCCGGAATCCGGTCACGACGAGCATGACCGGCAGGCGCTCGAAATCGTCAAGCAATTCGCCGCCAGCCTGCCCGGATTGCGCGCCTTGCTCGACACCGACATCCACGCCGCTTTTCACGGCGATCCCGCCGCGAAAAGCCTCGACGAGGTGGTTTTCTGCTATCCCGGCGTCAGCGCGATGATCCGCCATCGGCTGGCGCACCAGCTTTATCTTCTCGGCGCGACCATGCTGGCGCGGATTATTGCGGAGGCGTCCCATTCGGCGACGGCGATCGACATTCATCCGGGAGCGCGGATCGGCGAGGGTTTTTTCATCGACCACGGCACCGGCGTCGTCATTGGCGAGACAGCGGTGATCGGCCGCAACGTCCGGCTTTATCAGGCCGTGACGCTCGGCGCGAAAAGGTTCGAAAAGGCGGCCGGCGGCGGCCTCGTCAAGGGACAGCCCCGCCATCCCACGGTCGAGGACGACGTGGTGATCTATGCCGGCGCGACCATCCTCGGCAGAATCACCATCGGACGCGGATCGACCATCGGGGGGAGCGTCTGGCTGACCCATAGCGTGCCGCCGGGAAGCAATATCACCCAGGCGAGGGAACTGAGCGACAGTTTCGACGATGGCGGCGGAATTTGAACCGACCGGCGAGCGCATCCTTCCGGCGCCTGTTCCAGGCCGTCGCGAAAAGCCGGCGCCCGGCCCGCGCCTTTACTTTCCCCGGTTGAAAAGGGCCGTCCCGTCGCTTGATATGGCGCCGGAGAGCAGGCAGACTATGGCGCGCAAGGTCGCCGCGACGGGGCCATGACCCGGCCCGGATCGTGGTCCGGGTAGTCTGCAGGCGGCGAAAATCAGGCTGGGGCCGCCAAACAAGGGGAACGCGGCTTGTTCAAACTGCCTTCGCTGCGGACCGCGACCCTTATCCTTGCCGGCTTCTGCCTGCTGGCGGGGGCGGCGCTGGGGGTCGGCTATTTCCTGTCGCCGCACGTGACCTTGCGCATCACCTCGGGCGTCCCCGACACCATCGGGCAGAAATTCACCGGCGCCTTTGTCGGAGTCATGGCCAAGACCTATCCGCGCCTGCGTTTTGAAACGGTTCAGGTCGCCGATCTGGCCGCAAGCGCCAAGGCGATGGAAGATGGCAAGGCGGACATTGCCGTCGTGCGCACCGACGTTTCGCCGCCTTCCAACGGCCAGACCGTCGCCATCCTGCGCCGGGACGTGGTGGCTTTCCTGGTTCCCGCCGGTTCGTCGATCGGCGATCCTTCGGCGCTGGCGGGCAAGACGGTCGCCATCCCCACCGGGCCGAATCAGGATTTCAACGCCAGGGCGCTCGACACCATCCTCTCCTATTTCAACATTCCGCCGGAGAAAGTGAAAAAGCTGTTCCTGCCGGTCGCCGAGATCGGCCCGGCGATCCACCATAAACATGCCGCGGCGGCGCTGACGATCGGTCCGATCGGGCCGGGCGGTCCGGTCAATGTCGTGGCCTCGATCTCCAAGGCGACCAAAGGCGCGCCGCAACTTCTGGCGATCGATCAGGCCGACGCCATCGTCAAGCGGTTTCCCGGATTCGAATCCATCGATGTTCCCGAAGGCGCTTTCAAGGGCCATCCGGCGACGCCCGACGACACCGTGACCTGCCTTGCCGTGACCTATCGCCTCGTCGTTCCCGAAACCATGCTCAACATCGTCGCCGGCCTGATCGGCAAGGCGGTTTTCGACTCCAAGGCCAAATTGATGGCGGCGACGACGGTGGTCACCCAGATCGAGGCGCCCGACACCGACAGCTCCAGTCCGGTGCTGCCGGTCCATTCCGGCGTTTCGTCCTATCTGAACGATGGCGACCAGAGCTTTCTCGATTCGTTGCAGCAATATGTCTATATCGTCGGCATCCCGCTGAGCCTGCTGGGCTCGCTGGGCGCGGTGCTGTTTGGCCATCGCGCCAGCAAGAAAATGGTCAGCGATCAGTTGCAGGTCTACGAGATTCTGGTGATCGCCGACGCCGCGCGCAACGCCGACGCCGCCGAACTCGACCGGATCGAGGCCGAACTCAACAAACTCGTCGCCGACTGCGTCAGCAAGATCGCCGGGGGATCGTCCGACGCTTCGCAGCTTCCGGCCTCGACGCTGGCGATCGATCACGCGCGCCGCGCCATCGACCGGCGCCGCCGCGAAATCTCCGGGCTGGCCCGCGCGCCGGTGATGCCAACCGAAGAAAATCTGGCCGGATGAGCCATCGCAAAAACACCGTCCGCTCCCGCAGGAAATGTTCTTAAATTTTCTGCCGATCCGCATGGGGCGGATCGCTGCGGCGCAGCAGATAGATCGACCAGACCATCGCGACGATCAATCCGCCCAGAACGCCGAGTTCGATCATCGAGGAGTTGAACAGGCCCTGCGCTTCCGGCGTCCATTTGCCCGGCTCCTGCGCCTGCGCGGATTCGAGCGTGATGACGAGCACGCGGCGAATCGATGCGATCAGCCCGACGACGAGAAACGGCTCGCAAACCAGCGCGCCTTCGTTGAACGAGACTCGCACGGTGTGCAGGATTTCGATGACCATCAAGACCAGAAGGATGCGGTCCATCGTGGCGACGAGCGGCAGCGAGACGCCCAGTTCCTGCGCCGCCTGCACGAGCGCGAACATGGCGCTGACCGTCCCGAGGATGGCGACCAGCGCGAGCAGCAAGCCCAGCACGAGATAGGCCGAGACCTCGATGCGCAGAAACGCCCGGCTGGAAACGCGGCCGATCCAGTTGGATTCCGCGTCGGGCTGTTCGGATTTCTTGCTTTCCATACCGACCCCTCGCCTGCATCGATCAGCGCAGTTTCCGTTTATACGCGAGGGCGTTGCCCCGGGCTATTCGGAAATCTGAACGACGGAGGCGCGCGCGCCGATGCGCCCTTGACCGATCGGGATTGGCGAAACATCATCGCGCCTGTCTTGCGGCGGCAAACCGTGCGGGGCGAGCGCCAAACTGCGCCGGGTTGCGGGATGAATCGGAGCCGCTTTGGCCGGGACGGTGACAACGACACGGACCCTTCTTTCCTGGCTGGCGGGACTGGCAGCACTGGCCGTCGTCGCGCTGGCCCTGCTGTTCTATGCTCCCGACAAGTCGCGCGCGGCGCTGGAGGCGGCCTATCCGGGCGACTACCGCGCGGTTGACGGCGTACGCCTGCGCCTGCGCGACACCGGGCCGCGCGACGCGCCGGCCGTGATCCTGCTGCATGGTTTCGGCGCCAGCCTGGACACCTGGGAGCCATGGGCCGAGGCCCTGTCGGCGCAGTATCGCGTGATCCGTCTAGACCTGCCGGGCTTTGGCCTGACCGGCCCCGACCCCACGGGCGACTATAGCGACGCCCGCGAAATGAAGATTTTGAGCGATCTGATGGACCAGCTGGGCGTCGCGAGCGCCAGCCTTGTCGGCAATTCGCTGGGCGGGCGGATCGCCTGGAACTTTGCCGCCCTGCATCCCGACCGCGTGACCCGCCTCGCGCTGGTTTCCCCCGACGGCTTCGCCAGCGCCGGATTCGCCTATGACCGGGCGCCGGAGACGCCGCTGGTCATGCGGGCGCTGCCCTATGTCGCGCCGCGCAGCCTGTTGAAGGCCAATCTGGCCGCCGCCTATGCGCGCCCGGAGGCCCTGAGCGAGACGACGCTCACCCGGTATCGCGACCTGCTGCTGGCGCCCGGCGTCAGGCAGGCGATCCTGGATCGCACCGCTCAGGTGATCCTGCGCGACCCCGCCCCGACGCTGGCCCGCATCCAGGTCCCGACGCTGCTGCTCTGGGGCGAGAAAGACGGCATGATCCCCATCGGCAACGCGGACGACTATTTGCTCAGCCTGCCCCGGGCGACGCTGGTTCGCCTGCCGAACCTCGGCCATGTGCCGTTCGAGGAAGATCCGGCCGGGTCCCTCGCCCCGTTGCAACGATTTCTCGCCGACGGGAAGCCGTGATCCCTTCTCCATGTTGGCGAAGAGTCCCGACCATCGAGAAGGGAAGTTCCTTCACCGGCTCCAGTTGGGCGGCCTTTTTTCGGCGAAGGCGGCGATCCCTTCCCTCGCTTCGTCGCTCGCGCGCACCTCCGCGATCCGGCGCGCGGTGTCGTCGACCAGCGTCTCGTCGAACGGCCGCCATGCGGCGAACCCGATCAGCGCCTTGGCCGCCGCCAGCGCCTTCGGGCCGCCCTTGGACAGGCTATGGGCCAATTTTGCGATCTTGTCGTCGATATGCTCGACTTCGACAATCTCATGGACGAGGCCGAGCTGAAGGGCGCGGGGGGCGGTAATGCGCTCGGCGGTCTGGAAATAGCGCAGGGCCTGCCGCGGCCCGATGGCGCGCAGCAGATAGGGGCCGATGGCCGAGGGGATCAGCCCGAAACGCACTTCCGAAATGGTGAAAGTCGCGTGATCCGCGGCGACGCAGATATCGCAGGCGGCGGCGAGGCCGGCGCCGGCGCCGAAAGCCGCGCCATGGACGCGCGCAATCGTCGGCTTGGTTGAGCCCGCCAGCAGGCGGAACACTTCCGCGAGGCTTTGGGCGTCGGCGTGATTGGCGGCGTAATCCTTCGCGCCGGCCTCTTTCATCCAGGCGAGATCGGCGCCGGAAGAAAAGCTCTTGCCCCGTCCCGCCACAACGATGACGCGGATGGCGGCGTCGCCCTCAACGGCGACGAGCGCCTCCGTAAGGCCGGCGATCATTGGCGGGTTGAAGGCGTTGTGCTGTAGCGGACGATTCATCCAGATGGTGGCCACGCCGCCGGCCCGTTCGATTTCGACTGTCGCATGAGTCATGGTTGCATCTCCTGCCCGCAATCGCTGTCTGGCGAAAAGGCTCCGGTCCGGGCTGTTCATGACGATTTTTTTCGCCATGACCGAAGTCGAGGACCATAACGATTGCTTTTCCTTCGCTGCTTTTCGGCGCGGCTTCGCTCATACCGGCAGGCGCCGGCCAGCGTCG
Source organism: uncultured Rhodoblastus sp. (assembly GCF_903903185.1). Lineage (GTDB taxonomy): Bacteria > Pseudomonadota > Alphaproteobacteria > Rhizobiales > Beijerinckiaceae > Rhodoblastus. The sequence continues at coordinate 5,693 of NZ_CAIUXT010000234.1, read as the reverse complement.
ATTTTGGTCGCGATAATGGCTTGAACCCAACCTTCGGTCAAACCGGCGGCGCAGAAAAAATGGTCTGTTCCGACTCCGCCTTCGTTTCAGATAGGTCTGAATCGAAAACAACTTTGCATTCCGGCTTGTTGCGGAGCCTTTGTCCGAAACCGGCGTCCCGTTCGCCAGCGTCGTGGCCTTGCCGCGGCTCTCGTCCATTCACTCTCTTGCCGTTGTTTCATTATAATCGTCCGCGACTCGCCGTGGCGACCGCTTGGGCGGCGCGGGGCGACAGGAGAGCCGCCAAGGATGCGCCGCGCCCGTCGTTTTTTTGTCCTCGCGCCGGCTTTTGGCGCCCTCGCCCTGACGGGCGCGTCGGCGCAAGCGGCGCCGGCCAATAGTCTGCGGGAATTGATGGCCAGCCTCGATCTTTGTCTTAAAAAATCCTCCTTCGCCCGGCCCGGCGAAATCACGCTTTATTTCAGCCTGCGCCAGGACGGCACGCTGTTTGGCAAGCCGCGCGTCACTTACTTGCAGGCGCCGCTCGATCCCGCCGGCCGGAGACAGTTCCTCGAAAGCGTCGCGAGCGCCTTCGACAGCTGTTTTCCGGCGCAGATCACCACCAAACTCGGTATGGCCATCGCCGGACGGCCGCTGTCGATGCGGATTGTCCTGAGGGGCCCCGACACCGCCATCTGATATCTGCGCCGTGCGCGGATGGCGCGCGGCCATTTCCGCGCAAGCTCCAGATCTCATGCTCCGCCCGAATTAACGGGGCAGGGAAATGGCGGGTAAGGTCGCGCGCCGCGCGTTCGCGGAAATCGAAAGCGGCGTCGTTCTGATTCCGGTGTCCGCAGGCGAATTGATCGACAAGATCACCATTCTGGCGATCAAGACGGAGCGCGTCCAAAATCTGCAAAAGCGACGGATCGCGGCGCGGGAACTGACTCTGCTGCAACGCGCCGCAGCGCCGCTGCTGGACGGCGCAACCAGCCTCGCCGGAACAATCGGGCCGCTGATGGCGCGGCTCGCTTCGGTCAACCGGACCCTGTGGGAGGTCGAGGATGGGCTGCGCGCGATGGAGCGGGCGCAGACCTTCGACGCGCGTTTCGTAGAACTGGCGCGCAGCGTCTATCGCACCAATGACGAGCGGGCCCGGCTCAAGAACGCCATCGCCGCCGCCGCCGGCAGTTGGCTGAGCGAGGTCAAGGAACACCCCGATTATTAGGCCGCCTTCTTCAATATCGCGTCGAACCCCTGCGGGCCGGGCCAGCCGGTCAACAGCTTGCCGCCGAGGAAGAACGACGGCGTGGCGCGCACGCCGGCCTTGTTGAGGAAATGCGCCGCGCCGACCAATATGTCGCGGGTTTGGTCGCTGTCGGCGGTCTCGATCAGTTGGGCGACGTCGAATTGCAGCGCCTGCGCCGCCTTGAGGCCGCTTTCGCCGTCGATGGCGCCGCGCTGCGCGAACATCTGGCGGTGGAAGGCATAGGCCTTGACCGGGCCATGCAGCTTCAACGCCGCCTGTCGCAATTTGGCCGCCTGGATCGAGCCGATCGACAATTGCGGACTGTCGATCAGGCCGAGGCGAAGCCTGTTCTTGGCGACGCGCGCGTCGAGCGTTTGAAAGATCGCTCGGCAATAGGGGCAATTATAATCGAAAATCTCGATCGCCGCCGGACCCGCCCCGGCCCAGGACAGGCCGGGGGCGGCCTCCGGGTCGATACCCGGCGGCAGCGGCGCCGGTTCGAACTCCAGCGCGCGGGAAATCCCCGGACCGGCGAGGGCCAGGGCGAGGCCGGAGAGCAAGCCGCGACGATCCATTCAAGCGTTTCCGTTCCGGCCTCAGCCCACCGAAATGGTCGGCGCGCGTCGGCCGGCCTTGCCCAATTCCTCCAGCACGGCGCGCGCCAGATCGAGATAGGGCTGCGCCTGCGGCGAATCCGGGGCCGAGGCGACGACGGGCGCGCCCCGGTCCGAGGTCTCGCGGACCGCGATGTCGAGCGGCGCCGCGCCAAGAAAACGCATGCCGTTCTTTTGCGCTTCGGCCTGCGCGCCGCCATGCGAGAAAATATCGCTGCGCCCGCCGCAATGCGGGCACAGGAAATAGCTCATGTTCTCGAACAGGCCGAGGACGGGAGTCTTGACCTGGCTGAACATGGCCACCGCCCGGCGGGCGTCGATCAAGGCGAGATCCTGCGGCGTCGACACCACCACGGCGCCGGCCAGCGAGGCGTTCTGCGCCAGCGTGAGCTGCACGTCGCCGGTGCCGGGCGGCATGTCGATGACGAGCACGTCCAGTTCTCCCCAGGCGACATCGTTGAGCAATTGCTTGATCGCCGTCATCACGAGCGGACCGCGCCAGACCACGGCGGCGTCATCGGGCACGAGAAAGCCGATCGACATCAGTTTGACGCCGAATTTCTCGAACGGCTTCAAACTATGTCCGTCGTCGGAAAAGCTTGGCTTGCCGGAAAGGCCGAACAGCAGCGGCACCGAGGGGCCGAACACGTCGGCGTCGAGCAGCCCGACCTTTTGGCCGAGCTTCGCCAGCGCCACCGCGAGATTGGCGGCGGTGGTGGACTTGCCGACGCCGCCCTTGCCCGAGGCGACGCCGATGATTTTCTTGATCCCGGCGAGGCCCGACCCTTGCGCGGGAGCGGGGGCGGGCGGCGCTTTGACCGGCGCCGCCTGTTCGGCGGTCAGGGCGACGAAGGCGGCTTCGACGCCGGGCAGGGCGGCGAGGGCCTTCTGCGCCGCCTGCCGGATCGGCTCCAGCGCCGCCGCGCGATCGGGCGGAACGGTCAAGGTCAGATAGACCTTGCCGTCGCGGATATTGAGGCCGGAAAGCATGCCGGTGTCCGGCAGGGGCGTCTTGCCATCCGGTCCCGCGATCTGGCGCAGCGCCGCCAGCACCTGTTCATTCGTCGCCAAATTTTGCGTCGCCATGTTTCGCCTCGGTTTTCGGTGAATACCAGTTGAGCGTGTCGCGCAGCCGCACGACCTGCCCGATAATGATGATGGTCGGACCGCGAAGACCCGCTTCGACCGCCTTGCCGGCGATGGTCGCGACCGTTCCGGTGACGGTGATCTGGTTGGCGCGGGTGCCGTTTTCGACAATCGCCACCGGAGTTGCAGGATCGGCGCCATGCCGCTGCAATTCCTGCATCAGGACGGCGAGATGAGCGAGCCCCATGTAGATGGCGACGGTCTGGCGCGGGCGCAACAGGCTCGACCAGTCGAGTTCGATCGGCCCCTCCCGGCCGTGGCCGGTGACGAAGACGCAGGACTGGGCGTAGTCGCGGTGGGTCAGTGGAATGCCGGCATAGGCCGAACAACCCGCCGCCGCCGTGACGCCGGGGCAGACCTGGAAGGGAATGCGATGTTCGGCGAGCTTTTCGATCTCCTCGCCGCCGCGTCCGAAAATGAACGGATCGCCGCCCTTGAGCCGCAGCACGCGCTTGCCCTCCCGCGCCAGCCGCACCATCAACTCGCCGATTTCCTCCTGCGGCAAGGCATGGTCGGAGCGGCGCTTGCCGACATAGATGCGCTCGGCGTCGCGGCGCACGCGGTCCATGATCGAGGGATCGACGAGACGGTCATACAGCACGACATCGGCCTGCTGCATCAGGCGGAAGGCTCGAAAGGTCAGAAGATCGGGATCGCCCGGCCCGGCGCCGACCAGATAGACCTCGCCGCGACGGGTCGCGCCACGGGGCGAGCCATCCGGCTCGCAGGCGGCGATTTCGCGCTCCAGCGCCGCCCGCGCGCCGGCCTCGTCGCCGGCGAGCGCCATTTCGGCGATAGGGCCATCGTAAATCCGCTCCCAAAAGCGCAGGCGCGCGCCATGGCCGGTCAACTTTCCCGCCAGCGCGGCGCGCCCCGAGCCGGCCAGCGCCGCCAGCCGGCCATAACCGGCCGGGATCAGCGTTTCCAGACGCGCCTTGAGCATCCGCCCGAGCAAAGGGGCTTCGCCGCCGGTCGAAATGGCGACGACCAGCGGGCTGCGGTCGAGCACCGAAGGCACGATGAAATCGGAAAGTTTCGGCTGGTCGGCGACATTGACCAGCGCGCCCGCAGCGCGCGCCCGCGCCAACAGCTCCGCATCGGGCGCCGCGCCGTCTTCGGGAGCGAAATAGCACAAGGCGCAGCCGGCGAAGATCTCCGCGTCGGCAAGATCGCCGCGCCGGAATTTTCCGCGCAAAACCTCGAATTCATGGCTCAATTCGTCGGCCGCCAACAAAATCTCGGCGCCGGCGCGAAACAGCGTCTCGACCCGGCGGGCGGCCAAAGGCCCGCCGCCGATCACGCCGATGCGGCGCGCCTTGACATCGAGAAACAGGGGTAGGCGGTTCATGACGCTTCCATTTTGATATTTTCGGGCGTTTCAGGCGGCGATCAGGTTTTGCGGATCACGGGCGTCCCAGAATTCTTGCGCGCCAGCCTGCGCCGACGGCTGGTCCGGCGCCAGCCCCATCGTGCGCAGGGCGATGGCCAGCGTGCCGGTCACGGCGGCCTCGCCATAGACGTCGCGGACCTCGCCGCGCCAGACCGCCAGCAGGCGCGACAAATCCATCGCCTCGTCGGGCAATTGGCGCGGTTCCTCGATCAGCGGCGGCCAGCGCTCATCGAAAGCCTCGCCGTTTCGTGTCCCGAGGGTCTCGCAGGGCTTGCCGGGCCGGCGCTCGATTTCGCCGCCCTCGCCGCGAAACACCGCCATATTGCGCTCGCCCAAGAGCAGCGCGGCGTCGCGGTGGGTCGCCATGTAATTGGGGTGGAAAATCCCCTGCAACAAGCAGGGCGCGGCAAAGGGGTTGATCATCCGCGATAAGGTGTGGACCGGCGAGCGAAGCCCGAGAATCCGCTTGAAGCCCATCATCCGCGCCAGCGGCGGGCTGATGTGGACGAGGTCCAGATAGGCGAATTTCTGGCGCGCCAGTTGCGCCGCCGCCTCGTCGAAATTTTTCGCCGGCGCGAGGCCCATCGCGCGCAAAACCTCGCCGGTATAGAGCCGCCCGGCGGTGTGACCGTCGAAACCATGCATGAACACGCCATGGCCATTTTGCGCGAGGCAAAGCGCCGCCAGCAGGAACCACGGCAATTGCCTTTTCTTGCCGGCATAGGACGACCAGTCGACTTGCGCGAGATTGTGCGGCAAGGCGTGCAGGCTTTGCCGCACGGCCTTGACGAAGCCGGCAATCTCGGCGCCGCTTTCCTCCTTGACCCGCAACAGCATCAGGAAGGCGCCGAGCTGTTCGGGCAGAACCTCGCCGCGCAGAATCATCGCCATCGCCTCTTCGGCCTCCTCGATGGTCAGCGGGCGGCTCAGATGCCTGCCGCGCCCGAGAATGGCGACGAACCGTGCGAAAGGATGGGGCGTATGGGGCATGGCAGTCGGCCTTGTAGACATTTTGTCCGCCGGCGACCATAGGCCCGCAAGCGCGACGGGAAAAGGCAGGCGAACGAAGCGCCTTGCGCGAACCAGGAATTCGGGGACCGGATCGAATTGCGCCAGCGCATCATTTCGGAATTTTTCGAGGCCGTCGGGGCGCAATTCGTTTCCTGTCCCCGAATTCCGGCCGTCATTAGCCGCGACCATATTCCAGGCCGACGGCGTTTTCATCGAGACGTCGACAACGCCAAGCGTCCGCGCCTGCGCCCGGTTACAAGCCGTTGGAGGAGTTCGAGGTCGAAAGCAATCGAGCGATGACGGT
>NZ_CAIUXT010000233.1 GCF_903903185.1 uncultured Rhodoblastus sp. | reverse complement strand
CGCGTGGCCAATGCCGCGCAACCCCTCGGCCAGCTTGCGCAGACTTGTCGATGTCCACAGCAGCGGAGATTCGGGATCGCCGCGCGTCGCCGGATCGACCAGATGACGAAGCTCGTCCAGCAGGCTGGCGTCGGTCTGGCTCAATGGTTTGCGTCCGCCGCCGGCCCGGCGAACACGATTGTCGTCCAACATGGCTCCGTCGCGAAGTTCGACGAGCGCGCGTCCAATCGTGCTGCGCGCCATGCCAGTCGCGCGAGAAACCGCGCTGACGCCGCCACGTCCTGCGGCCATGGCTTCAGCCGCCGCCAAGCGCCGCCGTCCGCGCTCATCCAGCAAAGGATCGAGCGCTTGAAACCGCAGTCGTATGGCTGATTCGTCAATCACGCCGCGATTCTATGAAATCGGACTCCAGCTGAGAATCCCAAGACTCGCAGAAATCGTTCTTTGATTCAGTTATTTATCAACGGCGCCTTAGCATCTCCGAGCAGGTCGACCTTTGACGGAGGGGTTGCGGCGCCGTCGGTCTAAGGGGCCGCAATCCGCGCCAGCTGGCGGCAGCGCCGAACGAAGTCGCTGCTCCGTTTCGCCGCACTTTACCTTCGGCTGCAGCTGTCGTATTGTACATCCGACGTACATCCATCATTGGAAAGGCTTATGTCCACCACTCGCGTTTTCAAAAACGGTAATTCGCAAGCTGTCCGCATTCCTGCGGAACTGGCGTATGAGCGCAGCGACATCGATGTCGAGATCGAGCGCGTCGGCGACGAACTCCGCATTCGGCCCGCGCGCCGCTCGCTCGCCGGCGTCCTCGCCAAATTCGCGAAATTTTCGCCCGACTTCATGGCCGAGGGCCGGGGCGACCACGACCAAGCCGAGCGGGACACCCTGTGATGGCGCGCTACGTGCTCGACACTAACATCTGCATTTACCTGATGAAGAACCAGCCCGAGGAGGTCGCTCGCCGCTTCGCGCAATGCTCCGTCGGCGACGTCGTCATGTCAGCGATAACTTACGCTGAACTCCAGTACGGCGTCACGGCGTCGGCAGACCCCGAACGCGAGCGCTCCAACCTCGAAAACCTCATTGAGGACATTCCGGTCGCGCCGTTCGACGCTCCTGCCGGAATCGCCTACGGACCTATACGCCTCGCGACCCGCGACAGCCGCGCGGACCATCTCGACAAGCTCATCGCCGCTCACGCCGTCGCGCTCGGCGTTACCATCGTCACCAATAATCTCCGCAACTTCGCCAAATATCCTGGGGTCGTCGCCGAGAATTGGCTGACGCCCACGTCCTGACGCCGATGCCCCGACCCGCCGCAAACACCTTTGTAACAGAGACGGGCGGCTACTGAGCTGATTGCGGCCAAAACTTCTTTCACTCGTTCGCCTCATCATGACCCTGAGCGGCCAGTCGTCGAAATAGTTCAGCACAGCAGCCAATAGCTTAAAGCGGTCCACCTTTAATTTCGCTTCTTCTGAGCTACCTTGTCGGACTGGGCTAATCCCATTGAGCCGCCTCAAGCATTGCGCGACGCCTGGTTGACTTTTTTCGGCGGGGCGCCGCAAGTTTCAGTTCGCCGCCCACATCTGCGTTTCGGTTTCGCGCTTCACCGCCGCGACGAAGCATCGCTATCCAGACGCCAGCCCCTCGGCGAGGATGGCGGCGAGCTGAGCCGCTGATCGGTCGCCTCCAGCGCGGAGGTTGATCGAGAACTCGGCTTTCGGCAGATTTGGCAGCCGCAATTGCGCCGTCGCCTCCATCATATCCGGCCCTAGCCAGCGCCTTGTCCGAGCCGTGACCGCTATGCCCGCCCTTACCGCAGCGCGTAGCCCCGACAGGCTGGGGCTTGTGGCGGCCAGGCGATACGGCCTGCCAATGTTTTCCAGCGATTGCAAAGCCGCATCGCGAAATCCGCATGGCGGGTCAAGCACAGCGAGCGGCATTTCATCGGTGGGGACGACAAGGCCCTGTCTCGCCATCAGCCAGTACATGGGCTCGACGATGACTGCCATCTCCCCCGAGGCCAGGGGGCGCCGCATGGCGACCGCGATATCGACGCCGCCATCCCCCAATTGCCGCCAGAGCTCGGACGAACGCCCGACGCGCAGGTCGATCCGCACCCTCGGATGAGATCTGGCGAAAAGGTTCAGCAGAAGCGGAAGATCGGTATCCGCGAAATCCTGCGTCACCCCCAGCGCGACCCGGCTATCCGCCGCAGCGCCGGCAAGGCTCAGCCAGGCCTCGTTGTTGGCGTTCAGAATGCGACGGGCGTGAATCACCAGCTGCGCGCCCGCTTCGGTGAGGGACCGGCCGCGTCCGGCGGCTTCGAGCAAGGCGACCCCGGCGCTCTCCTCCAGCCTTTGCATCTGCGCGGTGATGGCGGAGGGGGTTCTTCCGACGCGCGAAGCCGCAGCTGCGAGCGAGCCGGTTTCGGCGAAGGCGACAAGGGTGAGCAGAAGTTCGGGGTCGAAGGTTTTCATGATTCAATTTTAGTGAAGTATCATGACAATTCAATTCGATTTTATTTGTCTCAAAAAGCCTCATGTTGGAGGCGACGCGGCGAATGACCGGCGTCGACGCCAACAGGAGCGCTCATATGCCGATTCTCAATCTGTCCGTCTCGGCGCAAGCCGACGCCAAACTCTCGGCTTCGATCTCGGAGCTCTTGACCGAGGCCACGCGCGTCCATCTGGGCAAGGACCCCAAGGTGACGGCGGTGGTCCTCCAGTATATCGCGCCGACCGACTGGATCATCGGCGGCAAATCGCTCGCCGAGCTGGGCCAGAAGAGCTTTTCGCTCGATATCAAGGTGACGGCGGCGACCAATACCAAAACGCAAATCGCAAGCTATATCGAGGCCGTGTTCCTTGCGATGGAGCGCTTGCTCGGCGGCGTGCATCAAACCAGCTATATCGTGGTTCATGAAGTCGCCGCCGCGGCCTGGGGTTTCGGCGGCAAGACGCAGGAATTCCGCTTCATCGAAGCCAAAATCAAGGATGCCGCTTGAGAGGCGGCGGCGCCTTCCGGATTTCGGGAGGATTGCTCCCGAAATGCGGGGCTGCCTGAACCGGAACGTCGAGGGTAGTTTCCGTCATCGGCCCTCGCCGAGCGAACCACCCGGCTAAAAAACCGGGCCTTCAAAGACCGGCTTCAAGTCCAATCGAAATACTTTCAGACGCGCCGCGTAACCAGTCCATCTGGCGCTTCGTAAGGTCGATGAAGGAGAAAATCCTTTCACCCGTTCGGAACTTCTCACCGGCCGCGAGGCTCGGGCAGAGGGTCCGGTCCACCCATTTCAGGAGCAAACGCCATGAACGCCAGGATCAACCGCACCGCCGCCTTCGCTTTCCTCGCCCTGTTCGCCTTCGCTGGCGCCGCCGCCGCCCAGGACAAAATGTCGACCGACAGCATGAAGTCCGATCATATGAAGGGGGACGCGATGAAGGGCGACGCCATGAAAGGCGACGCGATGCAGGGCGATCACATGAAGGGTGACGCCATGAAAGGCGACGCCATGAAGTCCGACGCGATGAAGGGCGGCAAGTAATCCAGAAAATCGGTCCCGCCCGGCCTCGCGCCGGGCGGCTCCCCACACGTAAGCTGCTGGGCCGGCGCAAATTTCCCGGCCTCGGCTTGGCCGGCCTTGGCGCCGTCGCCGCGGCTGCGCGTCGAGCCGCGGCCCGGCCATCCAGGACGCGGCAAGGGCGGGTTCTGGCCAGACCGGGGTTATGAATGGTACGCGGGGATTTGAGTTTCCGTCAGCCCGCGTAATCGATGCGAAGCGCCTGAAAAGCCGCCAAAGCCTTGGTGCGGTCGGCCAAGGTGGCCTGGGCATGCGGGCGCTGCGACATGTCGGTCAGATAGGCGGCGGCCTCCGGCAAATGCTCCGCCAGCATGTCCTCGCCATAGATTTTCATGCTGGCCTGCCGGACATAATCAAGATGGAAAATCGCGGCGCAATCGGCGGCGGTCAAATCCTCCCCGCAGATAAAGGGCGAGAACCGGGCGAGGCGCGCCAGAGCCTCGAGTCCCGCCGCCAGTTTGGCGCGGACCTCGCTCTTGGTTTCGGCTGAGACGGCGCCGCCGAAAAAGGCTTCGCGATAGAGGCGACGGGCCACCCATTCGACATTGAGTTCGAGATGCTGGAGCAGTTCCCTGCATTTCGCCCGCGCGAAGGGCGAGTTGGGAAAGAGCGGCTTGTCGCGGAACTCATCCTCAAGATATTCGACAATCGCCTGCGTCTCCGACAGGCCGCCATGTTTGGCCTCGATAAAGGGAATGCGGCCCAGCGGGGAAGCCTCCCGAAAACTTGCGCGCTCCCAGGGATAGACAAGCTTTTCCTCGAACTGGACGCCCTTTTCCAACATGCAGAGCTTGAGCTTGTTGTAATAATTGCTGACGCCGAAACCGCACAAGACGATCATCCCGCTGCTCCGCGTCCGCATGAAATTCATGCAAGAGCCGACTGTAGCGCATCCGGGCGGGCATTGCTGAAAAACTCCGAAACGCAAACTGTTTTTGTCATGCGGTCTCAAAATGGCCAGAAAATCAGCTGCCCCGCAAAGCCGCCAGTTCCGCTTCGAGCGCGCGGATGCGGTCGTCGCGTTCGGCGAGCGCCGCAGCGACGTCGGCGGCGTCGATTTTCTGCGGGATGTGCTGCGGACAATTGGCGTCCCAGGCGGAAACGGAAAACAGGATCGCCTGCGACGGGCGCGCCCGATAGTCGCGCGGCATCAACTCAGCCAACAGCGTCTCGTCGTCCTCGACGACCCGGGCGCGGCCCCAGATCTTGATGCGCTTGCGCGTCGCGTAATCGATCAGGAACAGATGCGCCCGATCGTTCTCGGCGAGATTGCCGAGGGTGATGTATTGCCGGTTGCCGGTGAAGTCGGCAAAGCCGATCGTGGCCTCGTCCAGCACGCGCAAAAAACCCGGCGGGCCGCCGCGATGCTGGATGGTCGGCTGGCCGAGGCTGTTGGCGGTCGCCAGGAAGACGCTGGTCTGGGCGGCGATGAAGGCGGCGAGTTCGGGCGTGATCCGGGTCGGCCAGCCGCCGTTTTCCTCGACATGGGCATAGGCCCGGCGCGAGCCTTTGCGCTCCTGCACGGCCTTGACCGAGGGCGTGAAGGCGATGTCGCTGGATGGGGGCTGACAGGGTGCGTTCATGGCGATTTCACAGGTTAAGGTCGCTGAGCGAGGGGTGATCGTCGGGGCGGCGACCGAGCGGCCAATGGAACAGCCGGTCCTTTTCCGCCAGCGGCGCATCGTTGATGCTGGCGATGCGGCGACGCATCAGCCCGCCGGCGTCGAATTCCCAGTTCTCATTGCCATAGGCGCGGGACCAGTTTCCGTCCGCGTCGCGCCATTCATAGGCGAAGCGCACGGCGATGCGGTTCTCGCGAAAACCCCAGATTTCCTTGATCAGGCGGTAATCCTGCTCCCTTTGCCATTTGCGCGTCAGCAGCGCTTCAATCGCGGCGCGGCCCTCGACGAATTCGGTGCGGTTCCGCCAGCGGCTGTCGATGGTATAGGCCTGAGCAACCCGCGCCGGATCGCGCGAATTCCAGGCGTCCTCGGCGAGGCGGACCTTTTGCGTGGCGGAAGCGAGGTCGAAGGGCGGCAGCGGCGGACGGGACATGGCGAACTCCTGTTAAGGCCGAAAATTTTCGCGCCGGAGAAGGCGAAGGGGAGGGGCTTGCCTTCCCCGGCGCGCGTCGCGCCGCGATCAGGCGGCTTTGCCGACGGTGACGACCGGGAAGTCGATGTCGGTCGCGGCGACGGAATTGATGTAATTGGTCCAGGTGTTCAGGGCGACATGCAGGACGATCTCGATCACCTGGGCGTCGTCGTATCCGGCGAGCTTGACGGCGCGCACGGCGTCTTCGCTCACATGGCCGCGTTCGCGGACCACCTTGACGGCAAAAGCGACGGCGGCGTCGGCCTTGGGGTCGTTGGAATGGCCGAGGCGGTTGGCGGCGATTTCGGCGTCGTCCAGCCTGGCGAGGTTTTTGGCGAGATAAGTGTGGGCCGAGAGGCAATAATCGCAGCCATTGGCTTCGGCCACGGCAAGCGCAATGCGCTCGCGGGTCTGCGCGGGCAGGGCGCCCTTGGCGAGGGCGCCGGACAGGCCGAGATAGCCTTCGAGCGCCGCCGGGCTGCTGGAAACGAGGCGGAACAGGTTCGGCACGACGCCGAGCTGCTTTTTGACGGCTTCGAGCAAGGGCTGCGAAGCGGCGGGGGCGTCGGCGACGGTGGCGGGCGTGGCAAGGCGGGACATGGGCGAAACTCCTGATGGGGTGGGTCGGTCCGGGAGGCCGATGACCAGAAGCTACCCCCTTCCAAATCTCTCCAATAGGCGCCAGTATCGGGAAGCATCCTCTCGAAAAATGGAAATCCGATGGATCGTCTCGAAGCCATGTCGATCCTGCTGACCGTGGTCGAAACCGGCAGTCTTTCGGCGGCGGGGCGGCGGCTCAACATTCCGTTGGCGACCGTCAGCCGCAAGGTTTCGGAGCTGGAGGCGCATCTGGGGACCAGGCTGTTCAACCGCTCCAGCCGCCAGTTCACGCCGACCGACGCCGGCCTCGCCTATATCGCGTCGTGTCGCCGGATCCTCGACGATGTGGAGGAGGCCGAGCGCGTCGCCTCCGGCGAATTCCGCACGCCCAAGGGCGATCTGGTCATCAGCGCGCCGATTGTCTTCGGGCGGCTGCATCTGCTGCCGGTGGCGATCGATTTCCTGCGGGCCTATCCCGAAATCGACATCAAGGTGATTTTCGCCGACAAGATGGTCGATTTGCTCGACGAGCACATCGATCTGGCGCTGCGCATCGGCGCGCTTCCCGACAGCGGGCTGTTCGCGATCCGGCTGGGGACCATCCGCCATATCGTCTGCGCCAGCCCCGCCTATCTCGCCGAACATGGCGTTCCGCAAGACCTCGCCGCACTTGAACGACATGTCTGCGTCGCCTTCCAGACCTTGAGCGCGGCGGGCCTGTGGCGATTCAAGTCCGCGACGATCACGCCGCGCGCCCGGCTGGTGGTCAATACGGCGGAAGCAGCCATCGACGCCGCCATCGCCGGCGTCGGCGTCACCCGCGTGCTGAGTTATCAGGTGGAGCAAGCCATTCGCGCCGGCCCGCTGACGGTGGTGCTGGAGGACTGCGAGCCCGCGCCCCTG
>NZ_CAIUXT010000232.1 GCF_903903185.1 uncultured Rhodoblastus sp. | reverse complement strand
TCTGATCGTCGGCCTGCGTCCGACCCCCGATCAGGAGCGCGAAGGTCTCGACATCGCCGAACATGGCGAAAAGGCCTACAACTACTGATCGAAGCCTAAATCCAACATCAATCGGCGGCGGGGAAACCCGCCGCTTTTTTTACGATACTCGCCCACTTCAGTGACGCGGCCGCTCCTGCACTCCGCGGCTGGCCGCGAGGCAGCACAAATGGGCGACACCGCCGGCGATCTCCCGTCGGCGCGGAGTGCAAAGGAGGCGGGTTTCGACGAATCGGTTGCATTTGGCTTGGCTATCGGAAAGCCCGGTCATGCGCGTGCCAAAATGGCTGAATCAGCTCCAATTCCAGCGCCTTGCTGCATTCCGTGCGTTAGAGCGACCCAATATAAGTCGTAACAATTTTGCCACAACTTCGCTCTATCTCGCCCCAATGGTAAAATATGCACAAAATATAGGCAAATGCTGACGCCTTGCCCTTGTGAATCCAAGGCCTTCGGGAGCAAATTGCGTAGATAGATTTTCGTCCCAAGCGGAGCACAGAAATGAAACTTATCTCCCTCCTCGCGGTCGCCGCCGTCGCCGCCTCTGCGGGTTCGGCCTTGGCCGCCGATCTTCCCAGCACGAAAACAGCGCCGGTTGTCGTCGTCAATCCTTGGGACTTCGATATCGGCGCCACCTTGACGAGCGACTATCTGTTCCGCGGCATCACCCAGTCCAACCATCAACCGAGCGTCTGGGGTCGCGGCGAACTGCGCTATAATGTCACCGACGCCTGGCAGCTTTATGCCGGCGTTTCGGCCGAGAGCATCAAGTTCTCGCCGAACTTCTTCCCCGTCGGCAGCCCGGCGGTCGAAATCGACGGTTCGGCGGGCGTTCGCGGAACTTTCGACAAGTTCAGCTTCGATCTCGGCGGCATCGTCTATGGCTATCCGGACTCTCCGACCGGCACCAAACCGGTCTACAGCACCATTCTGGGCGTTTATCCGATCGGCCTCGCTGCGCGCAACCCGACCTTCTTCGAAGTTTATCTCAAGCCGAGCTACACGGTTAACGATTGGCTGACGGTCGGCGCAAACTTCTTCTACACGCCGAGCTATCTCAACACCGGCGCCAATGGCGAATATCTGTCGGGCACCGTCAAAGTCGGTCTGCCCGGCCCCTTCTCGGCCGTCTCGGTTTCCGGCGAATTCGGCCATCAATGGCTCGGCAAGGTGGATTCGGTCTATACCGACAATAATTTCAATCCGTTCTACACCTATGTCGGCTACGCTAACGGCCAGCTTCCGAGCTACAACTACTGGAACGCCGGCCTGACTTATGTCTGGAAGTTCATCAGCTTCGACGTCCGTTACTACGGCACCGACCTGAGCAAGACCCAAGCCTATATTCTCACGGGTATTCCGAATTCCGGCAACGTGCAGTATGGCTATTCGACCCAATCGAACTACGCGTCCCAGCGCTTTGTCGGCACGATCTCGTTCGACCTGACCTCGAAGGATATCAGGTGGTGATTTGATCTGACAGCCGGCTGGGCCGGCGGTCGGAACTGAAATCGAAAAGCGCGCCTGGTTTGCTCCCGGCGCGCTTTTTTTGAAGCGCTGGCCTCGACAATGCCGGACCGGAATTTTGCCGGGCGACGTTCTTGACGCGATCCTCGGTTCTTTTGCCGGCGACCGACGCGCAGATTCCACCGGGCTTCCCGTGGCCGGGTTTCGCGCTTTGGGCGTGACATGATTCGGCCCGATTTCGGGCCGATGCGAAGCCCGGCCCTCGCGGCCGGGCTTTGGCGTTCAACCGCGCGAAATGCCCCGACAAAGACCAGAATCCGAAAAGCCGGCTTTGCTCATGCCCAACCTCGCATCCATCTCCGACGATCCGCCTGCTCCCGACGCGACCGGCGCCGCGCCGCGCATTTCCTTCGTTTCGCTCGGCTGCCCCAAGGCTCTGGTCGATTCGGAGCGCATCCTGACCCGCCTGCGCGCGGAAGGCTACGCGCTCTCGCGCAGCCATGCGGGCGCCGATGCGGTGATCGTCAACACCTGCGGCTTTCTCGACAGCGCCAAGGCCGAATCGCTCAAGGCCATCGGCGACGCGCTCAAGGAAAACGGCAAGGTGATCGTCACCGGATGCATGGGCGCGGAGCCCGGCCCGATCCTTGACGCCTTTCCACAAATTTCGGCGATAACCGGTCCGCAGGATTACGAGAGCGTGATGGCGGCGGTCCACAAGGCCGCGCCCCGGGGGGAAAACCCCTTCATCGACCTCTTGCCGCCGCAGGGCGTCAAGCTGACGCCGCGCCATTACGCTTACCTGAAAATTTCGGAAGGCTGCCACAACCGTTGCACGTTCTGCATCATCCCGAAACTGCGCGGCGATCTCGTCTCGCGCCCGGCGGCGGAAGTCTTGCGCGAGGCCGAGAAGCTGGTGAAGGCGGGCGTCAAGGAACTGCTGGTCGTCTCGCAGGACACTTCCGCCTATGGCCAGGACCTGCGTTATCAGTCGAGCCGGTTCCAGAACCGCGAAGTGCGCGCCCGCTTTTTCGATCTGGCGCGCGAACTGGGCGAAATGGACGCCTGGGTGCGGCTGCATTACGTCTACCCCTATCCTCATGTCGATGAGGTCATCGCGCTGATGGCCGAGGGCAAGGTCCTGCCCTATCTCGACATTCCGTTCCAGCACGCGGCGCCCAACGTGTTGCGGGCGATGAAGCGTCCCGGCAATGTCGAAAAGACGCTCGACCGCATTCTGGACTGGAGAAAGACCTGCCCCGATCTTGCCATTCGCTCGACCTTCATCGTCGGCTTTCCTGGCGAGACGGAAGCAGATTTCCAGATTCTGCTCGACTGGCTCGAAGAAGCGAAACTCGACCGCGTCGGCGCCTTCAAATATGAGCCGGTCGCCGGCGCCAGCGCCAACGACCTCGGCCTCCCCCCCGTGCCGCCGGAAATCCAGCAGAATCGCTGGCGCCGCTTCATGGAAAAGCAGCAGAAAATTTCCTACGCCCGCCAAAAAGCCAAGGTCGGCAAGCGACTGGCGATCCTTCTCGACAAGGTCTTCCCCGGCGGCGGCGAGGGCCGCACCAAGGCCGACGCGCCGGAAATCGATGGCAAGGTTTTTGTGTCGTCGCGCCGCCCCTTGCGCGCCGGCGAGTTCGTCACGGTGAAAATCGACCGCGCCGAGGCCTACGACCTGCACGCAACGGCTATTTAGCTTGTAAAATCAGATGGTTGAAATGCCTTTGCGCGGAAGGGATCCAGCCTGGAGGCGACCTTTCCGAACAGGCCTCTGGAGTCCCCTCGCCTATCGCCGTGCAAAGACTCCGGAACCGGCCTTTTCCAGAATCGCCGTCAATTTTTTGCGATCGATCGGCTTGGCGACAAAGTCGTCCATCCCCGCCAACCGGCAGGCTTCGATATCTGAAACGAACACGCTGGCGGTGATGGCCACGATCCGCACCGAAGCTTTCTTTCCACCCAACGCACGGATTCGCCGGGTCGCCTCCAACCCATCCAGCTCCGGCATGTGCACATCCATGAAAATCAGATCGTAGTCGTGGCATTTCACAAGATCCAGAGCTTCACGACCGTTATCGGCGACGGCGACTTCGTGATTGAGGCGGCGCAACAGGCCGAGAAGCACCTGCTGGTTGGTTTGCGTGTCGTCGGCGATCAGGATTTTCAGCTGGCGCGGCGATTTCGGCGCGCGATATTGCGACTCTTCGCGCGAAGAGCCTGATGTTTCGAGTGATTCCAGTATCCGCGCGATTCGTCCAGGAGTCAGCGCGCCGCCGATAACCGCCGTGAAACGGGTCTCGAACTTGTGGCTGTCGCCGCCAAAAGCGACGATTTTCCTGTTCTGCGCGACAAGCCCGGATGTCGCGGATCTTTCCTGATGCGAATCGACGAAAATCCATTCCGCCGCGTCGGGACCGACGAGATCGAAACCGCTGGCGGCGAGCACCGCCGCAGCGGACTTAGCGCCCCTCGCTTCGGAACAGATCAGCGCGGCCCGTTTGCGAGAAGCCCGCGGCGCCACGGCGGATAGGTCGGGCTCGACGGGGATTTCAAACCAGAACAGACTGCCCGCGCCGGGCGCGCTGTCGAAATCGATCCGGCCGCCCATCGCCTCGACCAGACGTTTGCTGATCGCGAGGCCAAGGCCCGTGCCGCCGAACTTGCGCGTGATCGATGGATCGACCTGGCTGAAAACCTGAAACAGACGATCGCGGTTTTCTTCGGCCACGCCAATGCCGGTGTCGTGAACTTCAAACCGCAAGCGGTCGCCGGCAAGCCCGATGAGACGAAGCCAAATGCGCCCGCTATGGGTAAACTTGATGGAGTTGCCGGTCAGGTTGAGGAGAACCTGCCGGAGGCGCATGGCGTCGCCAAAGGCCTGCAATGGCGGATCGCCTTGAATATCCATTTCCATGCGCAGATTTTTGCGCGAGGCGGTAGGCTCCAGAATGTCGATGACGTTTTCCACGAGCGAAATCGGCGAAAACGGGCGCCGCTCGATTTCGACCCGGCCGGCTTCGAACTTGGAGAAATCGAGAATATCGTCGATCAATTTGACCAGGGCCTCGCCGGACTGGCGGATGGTCTCGACGTAATGCTTCTGCTCGGCGGAGAGTGTTGTTTCGTCCAGCAGGCTGGCCATGCCGATCACACCGTTCATCGGCGTGCGAATATCGTGACTCATGGTCGCGAGAAAAACGGATTTCGCCCTGTTGGCGCGCTCCGCTTCGAACTTCGACTGGCGCAGAGCCAGTTCGGCGGCCTTGGCGGCGGAAATGTCGAGAAAAGTGACGAGGAGTTGCGGCGTCGAACCTTCGATATTCGGCTCGGGGCGGCAGTCGCCCTCAAACCAGCGTTCGACCCCGTCGTCACCAATGGTCCGAAACTGAAGTTTGCCGCCTCCGCCGGCGAGGACGGTTTCGAACATGGCCGAAACCATCGGCCGGTCGGCCTCGGCCACATGTTCGAGCAGTCCCGATCGGGCTTCAGCCAATGTTCCGCCGTCCGCCGGCGTTCGCGGCTTGTAGCCCATCACATGCTCGTAATTCTTCGCGGTGCGCACCCATTTGGCCGCCAGGTCGAATTGGGCGTAGGTCAGACCCGCCGCATCGGCGGCATGACGCATGTGGATTCGGCTCTGGAGCAGAGCGTCCCGGGTTTCTTTCAGGGCAAGCTCGCCGTGCTTGCGATCGGTGATGTCGCGGATGATGTTCAAGGCGCCGAAGATAACGCCTTTGGCGTCCCTGAGCGGCGAGATCGTCAGGGAAACGTCGAGCTGGCGGCCATCCCTGGCCACGCGAACCGTTTCATGACGATCGATGTGCTCGCCCGCTCCAAGCCGCGCCAATAGAGCCGTTTCCTGGTCGATCGCGTCCGGCGGAACGATGCGCGCGATCGACCGCCCGATCATCTCCTCCGCGCCGAGGCCGAACAGGCGTTCGGCCTCGGCGTTCCAGCTGGTGACGGTTCCATCGAGGGTGTTGCTGACGATGGCGTCGGAAGAGCACGCGACGATCGCCGCAAGACGGGCGTTGCGAGCTTCCAATACAACCTCGACGATCGCCCGGCGCAGATCGCCGGCGGCCGCGATTTCGAAATCCGCCCAAGGCGCCGAACGTCCTTCGACGCTTTCCTTCCAGATGGCGAAGGACGTGCGCGGCATAAGTCGGATCGCGCCGTCCTTCTCATCGACTTCGACCGGCTTGTTCGGATCGCCCGCCCAGCGGACGGCCTGCGCCTGTTCAGGCCGGAACCAAATCGCAAAGTCCGGACTCTGTTGCGACAACCGCACCGCGAGGATTCCGGCGGCGGCGCCGGCGTATCTTGCCGCTGGCGGATAGCACTCGGACAGGCGATCGCTGACGAGGACCAGATCGGGGCTGTGCGTCAAAAAGGAAACGAGGTCCTTGATGTCCTCATCCGAAGGCGTCTCGCCGAGCGTGGTGATGCGTCCCTTGGTGACCAGGGCGGCGCCGCCGGACTCGATATAGGCGCCTATATTCGCCGGGCCCTCGCCGCCGAGGCTCGCGTGCAGTTCCAAATTCGCTTGCAGCGCATTCATCATGCCCTCGAAGACCGCCTTCATGCGCGCGCGATCGGACAAGCTTTCGGCGTCCTCCTTGGCGACCATCGTCAATGAAATCATATGAGTCAGGAACTCGGCGGCCGTGCGCGATTCATAATCGACATGGCGCGGCGCGGATTCGTGGTGGCAGACGAGAAGCCCCCAGAGAACGCCTTCCCTCTTCAAGGGCATCACCATGGCAGCCTTGACGCCCATATTCCTGAGGTAGCGGGTGGACATCACGGAGACGCTGCGCAGCAGAGCGCGGCTCAGGTCGATGGGCCCACCGGCGCCCGGCGCGAATTCCGGAATGAGGGGAATCGGCTCGTAATCCGCATCGGGGAGATGCCGCAGCCCCGAAAGCTCCAACAGGCGCCGGGCGGGCTGCGGAATGTCGCTGGCCGGGAAATGCAGATCGAGATAGCTCTGAATTCCCTCCGCGGTCGATTCGGCGATGACGTGACCGCTGTCGTCGTCGAGAAACCGGTAAACCATTACCCGCTCAAATCCAGTCAGGCGCCGAATTTCCGACACGGCCGAATCGAAAAAGGCTTGCAGCGTTTTCGTATCGTGCAATGCGGCGATCGTCGCCCGCAACCCGGATTGGAGATCGAGCGTCGGACGGTCGGCGCGTTCGGCAATTATTTCGAATTCCAGAATGGTCGCCCCGCCGCAACGGTGACCGAAGAGATTGAGCGCGCGGCCTGAACGCAGGTCCGATCCGGACAGCCTGGCGAGATGCGCCGGACCGTTTTCCAGAAGTTCATCCTTCAAGCGCCCGGCGACAGCCGGCGTGCGGGCCGCGAGCGCGGTTTCCAGCGTGCCGCCAAGCAATTCGGCGAGCGGAACGCCGAGCAGTTCCGTACAATTCGTCGAAAACTGCAGAATGCGCAGCGAGGGTTCTTCGATCACCAGCATGCAGCCGTGCGGCTGCACCGCGCCCGAGAACTGCACTTGCTCCCGATCGCAACTCGACAGGTCGACGTTTTGTGCCTTAATGACAATGTCATTCATTGTGGAAGATCGCAGAGCCAGGTTTCCAGAGGCAGTAAGTTTCGCGCGCCTTTGCTGCGGACAAGTCGCGGGTCTGGGGCGTCGCGCGCAGGGTTTCTGCGCCCGTCTGGAATCCCCAACGCCGGGCGAGGTGGGGGCGATAAAGGGCGAGGTCGGAAAACCGATCCCTGACCGCCAGACGTTTTTCCAGCCGCAGGTGGATATCCCACGTAAAATCTTTGAGAAACATAACAAAACCTGGAAACGGCCGACCGAGTTTCCTGATCTGTCGAACCCCCCCAACAGCGACAAGCACTCCGGTGGCGCCGAAATGAGCAGGACAACGACTTTAGCTTAAATGACTGAGAAAGAATATTAATTTTGCCAATCGGCGGTTTCCTCGCGACGGCCCGGTCGGCATCCCGGCGTTTTGCGTCCTTTTTTGGCGGGCAGCAGACGGCCGGTTTCGCCCGCTATCTCGGCCAGATCAGGCCCGAAAACCTCTCCGCCAGCGAATTCTTGCCGTTTCGCGCGACGACGCCGTTGGGGCTGCGAACGGCGCGGCCTTCATCGCCGGTCGCTTCCAAAACCTTGTTCGCCCCCTCGCTCCACATCCGGCGCAGCGCGTCGGTATTCGCTTTGTGGTTTTGGCGCGGCGCGTCTTCGGGGCGGCAGGGCACGTCCCGGGTCCTCCCTCCTTGCCGGCCACGATACGAAATTTTGGCGATTCCGGCGACGCCGCCGGAAGGATATGCTAAGACGCGCAGTCCGCGCCCGAACAAGCGGCGGATGGAAAACCGACCTGAAATGGATTGAAAATGTCCGAATTCAGCGATCTTTTTCTTGAACTCAGAACCATTCTCGACGATCCTGAGGCCTATTACCAGCAGATCAGCTCGGAGCTCGATCCCAATCTGGTCGATCAGCTGCGCGGCTATGCGGCTTTGCACCATATTCCGCTTCAGGACGCGCTGTTGGGCGCGTTGCAGCTGTTCATGCTGACCTCCGCCGAGGATGCCTGGCGCAAGCTGCAACGTGACGTGGGCGCCGAGGACGAATATAGCGCTGCGCCGCTGACCGTCATTCTCGAACGCTTTCTGGCCATCGCGCTCGATCCGGCGCGGCAAAAACGGCTCGAAGGCCCAAAACTGCCCGCCATCCTGAATGCTTTCCGCCGAATGCCAGAATAAAGCGCCGTTCTGTCATTAAAATAGAACGATCGGGGGCGACAACCGCTTTTGGGGGGTGCTCACCGGGCCGGCAACGGCCAGGAAGGACCTTCAATGGTCGGCAAAATCGAGATTGTCGAGTCGCTGGGCGAAAGCGTCGTGCTGCTGCCGTCGCTGATCGCGGCGGCTCTGGCGGCCAATGACCGGCTGAAAATCCGGTTGACCCTGTTGCAGGAAGCTTCCGCCCACGCCGCCGAGCCGGGCCGGACTGTTTTGCCCCTCGAACAGGAGCGGCGCGCGGTCGGGCTCGACGATGCCGAATATGACGCAATCGTTGCTTCGGCGCGCCCCCTCGACGCCGCGCAATTTCTCGCCGCCGGCGCGGCGCGTCTCGCCGCCGGGATCAATGGCGACCTCGCCTCCATGCTGGCGCCCTGCGAGGTCGCCAAGACCGGGACGGCGCCCGCCTTCAAGACGCGGCGCGACGCGCTGGTCGCCGCTTTGCCCGATTTCAAAGGCGACCGCGTCGCCCATGCGCAGGTCGCAAGTCTTGCCTCCGCGCGGCGCGGCTCGGGCGACAGCGTGCATCTGCTGGTGATGGACCTGCACAAGGCGATCAACCTGCTGGCGGCGGAAACCGCCGTCGAACAGATCGACGGCGCCCACGCGGCGGGTCTCGACGACCCGGCCCGCCTTCGGGTCAAAGCTTTTATGCGCGGCTTGAACAGGACTTCGCCGCTGGCCTTCGGCCACCCCGGTCTTGCGACCACCGCCGGACAGCTTGGCGGGCGCCTTTCGATCCAGAACGACATCGGCACGACCGACGCCCATGTTCTGGTCGTCCATGTCGAGGGGCTGACCGTGACGACGACCTATACCGATGTGCATCGGTCGCGGGCCAAATTCTTCATCGCGCTGTTCGCTGGCGAAAAAGTCGGCTGGAGCCCGCTGGACGAGAAGCGCCAGCGCAATCTCGCCGAAGGCGAGGTGTTTTTCCTGCTCACGGGCGCCTATTCGGCGCGTGACGAGGTCGATCTCGACCGTTTCCTCGAATTTTTAGGCTCGCGCATCGTCTTCCTGATCGACTGGAACAAGGCGCGTAAAACCTTGCAAGCGTTCACCTCGAAAAGCGCAGCGATCGCGCTTCTGACCGAGGCGGCGCGCCATGATGACGGCCATCGCGCCTTTCTCGAACTCGGCGGCGCCGAACTGGTCTATGAGGCGATCCGCAACGCCGCGCCGGGCCGCATCGCCTATGGCGTGCCGCTCGACCAGGCGCTCGGCGACGCCGAATGCGAGGGTTTTTTGCGCCATGTGCTGCATGTCGCCTGCGAGGGCCTCAAGGACGGCCGTTCGACGCGGCTGATCCGCGATGAAATCCAGGCCAATCTGTCGCAACGGCTCGACACCGCCGAACGCGAATTGCTCGGCATGGTGCTGCGACAGCTTGGCCTGACGCGCATGCTCGCTGGCATGATCGAGACGGCTTTCCTGCCCGATGGACTGGCGAGCCTCGAAGACCGCAAGAGTTTGAGCCTGCGCGCCAAGGCGATCGAGGCCAAGGCCGACCGCCTCACCGTCGCGGCGCGGAAAATTTTCGCGCGATTAAGGAATGCCGACGAATTGCTGCAACTGGTCGATCAGGTCGAAAACGCCACCGACAGTTTTGACGAGGCGGCGTTTTATCTGAGCCTCGTCTCCCAAGACGGCGCCAACGACGGCAATGCCGGCGCGAACGCCGCTAATTTCCTCTCGGCCCCGCTCGGCGCGCTGGCCGCTCTGGCGACCGAATCGGTCAGCCAGTTGACCCGCGCCGTCGAAGGCGCGCTGCTGATCCCTAACGGCAAGCGACTCGACGCGGCTTTCTCGCTGCAATGCGCCGACGCCGTGACCGACGCCGAGCGCGCGGCCGACGCCGCGGGGCGCGGCGCCATCGGCGCGATCGTCGTTGAGACCCCCGCCGGCGGCGATGCGCGCAGCCTCGTGCTGGGGCTGGAAATCGCCCGCGCGCTTGAAGAGGCGACCGACCGCCTCGCCCATGCGGCGATGTCGCTGCGCAACCGGATCCTGCAGGAGCTTTCCGCATGAGCGGCGAAAAAAATTACGAACCCGCCCTGATCGGCTTCGGCAACGCGCCAAAAACCCTGTCGCCGGCGCTTTACGGCGCCAAGGCGGCGGAACTGGCGCGGATAAGCGCCCTGGGCCTTACCGTCCCGCCGGCCTTCGTCCTGCCGACGAGCCTATGCGCGCCAACGATCGCCGGCGACAGACAGGTCCTCGAAATCTTGCGGAAAGGCCTCGCCGCCGGCGCCGCCCGGCTCGAAGCGGTTACCGGTCGGACATTGGGCGACGCTCGCGCGCCTTTGTTCGTCTCGGTGCGCTCGGGCGCCGAGAAATCCATGCCCGGCATGTTGGAGACGATTCTCGATGTCGGCATGAACCCGACCAGCGTCCACGGCCTGATCCGCGCCACCGGCAATCCGCGCCTCGCCTTCGACAGCTATCGGCGGTTCATTCTCTCTTACGTCGAAGTGGTCGGCGGCCTGCCGCTAAAACCTTTCGACGAAGCTTTGGCGGCGATGATCCATGCCGAGGGCGCAGCCCATGAAGCCGAACTCGATTCCGAGGCGCTGGAGCGGCTGGTCGGCGCATTTCTCGAAATCGCCGCCGCCCATGACGCGACGCCGCCGCGCGATCCGCTCGAACAGCTCTATGAGGCGGCGCGCGCCGTCTATCTGAGCTGGGAGAGCCCCCGGGCCAAAGAATATCGCCGGCTCAACGCGCTTGAAGGCTTGCTTGGGACCGCCGTCACGGTCCAGGCGATGGTGTTCGGCAATTCGGGCGGCGATTCCGGGTCCGGCGTGGCTTTTTCGCGCGATCCGGCGACGGGCGCCAAGGGACTTTACGTCGATTTTCTCGCCGACGCCCAGGGAGAGGACGTGGTTTCGGGGCGTCGCACCCCCGCCGACGCGGCGCTGCTGGCGCGGCGCATGCCACAGGTCGCGCGCCAGTTGGCGGAAGGCGTGGAGGCGCTCGAAAAAGAGGGAGGCGACCTTCAGGATGTCGAATTCACGGTGGAGCGCGGCAAGCTGTTCTTCCTGCAAACCCGCGCCGCCAAGCGCACGCCGCGCGCCGCGCTGAAAGTAGCCGTCGATATGGTTGAAGAAGGGCGGATCGACCGCCCCGAGGCCCTCCGCCGGATCGCGGGAATCGACTTGAGCAAAGCCGGAATCGCCACATTCGTGCAGGAGGCGCCGGCCGTCGCCACGGCGACCGTCGCCGCGCCCGGCGTCGCCTGCGGCCGCGCGTGTTTCACCAGCGCCCAGGCGCAGGATCTGGCGCGGCGCGGCGAACCCGTCATTCTGGTTCGCCGCGACACTTCGACCGAGGATGTCGCCGGTTTCAGTGTCGCCGATGGGGTCCTGACAGCGATCGGCGGGCGCACCTCCCATGCCGCCGTGATCGCGCGGCAGATGGGGAAAGTCTGTCTGGTCGGCTGCCGGACCTTGACCATCGACGCCGAAGAGCAGGGCGCCACTTTGGGCGGCAAGACGATTCGTCAGGGCGACTGGATCGCCCTCGATGGCGCCAATGGCGCGATTTCGCTCGGCAAACGCGACATCGTCATGGCGAACGCCGCCGAAAGCGCGATCGTCGAACAGTGGCGGCGGGAAGCGCAACAGGGAGCGCGCGAGGGAGCGAAAGTAGAAGCGCCAATAAGCGTCAAAGCCTGACGTTCAAGGCAGCAGCACGGTCGCGCCCGTCGTCGCGCGCGCCTCCAGCGCGCGGTGGGCTTGCGCCGCGTCGGCCAGCGGATAGCGCGCGTGAACGGCGATCTTGACCTCTCCCGAACCGACGACCTGTGTCAGCCGCGCCGCCATCTCGGCGAGCCGCCCCTCCACCGCGAGATGAGTGAACAGCGTCGGACGCGTCGCGTAGAGCGAGCCTTTCTGCGCCAGCAGGCCGATGTTGAAAGCCTCGATCGCTCCCGAAGCGGAGCCGAAACTGACGAAGGTTCCGAACGGCCGCAGGCAATCGAGCGAACCGGGAAAGGTCGCCTTGCCGACACCGTCGTAGACCACGTGGCAGAGTTTGCCGCCGGTGATCTCCTTGACCCGCGCGGCGAAGTCTTCGTCGCGGTAGAGAATGACTTCATGCGCGCCGGCCTCGCGCGCCAGTTTCGCCTTGTCTTCACCGCCCACGGTGCCGATCACCGTGGCCCCGAGCAGCCGCGCCCATTGGCACAGGATCAGGCCGACGCCGCCCGCCGCCGCATGGACGAGGACCACGTCGCCGGCGCGGACCGGATAGGACCGGAACAGAAGATATTCGGCGGTCAGACCCTTGAGCATCATCGCCGCCGCCGTGTCGTAGGCAATGCTGTCCGGCAAGGCGACCAGCGCGCGCGCGTCGATGTTGAGGGCCTGCGCATAGGCGCCCGGCGCGCCCGCATAGGCGACGCGGTCGCCGAGCTTGAATTGCGTCACGCCTTCGCCGAGCGCGACGATCTCCCCTGCCCCCTCGCTGCCGGGCGTGAAAGGCTTGGTCGCCGAGGGATAGGCGCCGGTGCGGAAATAGACATCGATGAAATTGACGCCGATGGCGTGCTGGCGGACCTGAACCTGTCCCGGTCCCGGCGCGGCGAGGTCGATGTCCTCGTAACGCAAGACTTCCGGACCGCCGGTCTCGTGAACGCGGATCGCCTTGACCATGTTGGGTTTCTCCTCTGGAGAGGGAAGTTAGCGCCGCCAATGGCGCGCCGCAATGCGCGCGCCAAGGCGCGGACGCAAAATTCGCCTTGCGTCGGGAAAGGCTCAGCCCTTTTCCGGCAGGTTCACCCGCAGGTGCAATTCGCGCAATTGCTTCGGCGTCGCCGGCGCCGGCGCGCCCATCAGAATGTCCTCGGCGCGCTGGTTCATCGGGAACAGCGCCACTTCGCGCAGGTTCTGCTCGCCCGCGAGCAGCATGATGATGCGGTCCACGCCCGCCGCCATGCCGCCATGGGGAGGCGCGCCATATTGGAACGCGCGATACATGCCGCCAAACCGCTCGATCACCGTCTCCTCGCCATAGCCGGCGATTTCAAAGGCCTTGACCATGGCTTCCGGGCGATGATTGCGGATGCCGCCCGAGGCGATCTCGAAACCATTGCAAGCGATGTCGTACTGGAACGCCTTCAGCGTGAGCGGATCGGCGCCGTTCAGCGCCTCCAGCCCGCCCTGCGGCATGGAAAAAGGATTATGGGCGAAATCGACCTTTTTCTCGTCCTCGTTCCACTCGAACATCGGGAAATCGACGATCCAGGCCAGTTCGAACCTTTCCTTGTCGATCAGGTTGAGGTCCTCGCCGACTTTTGTCCGCGCCGCGCCGGCAAACCTTGCGAATTTTTCCGGATCGCCCGCCACGAAGAAAGCGGAGTCGCCGGCGTTCAGGCCCAATTGGACGCGGATCGCCTCGACGCGCTCCGGCCCGATATTATTGGCGAGCGGCCCACGCCCGCCGACGCCGCTGGCGTTGGGGTTTTCCTTGAGGCTGGTTTCGTCCCTGGCGCGGTCGAAGAACAGGATATAGCCCAGCCCCGGCTGGCCCTCGCCCTGCGCCCAGCTGTTCATCCGGTCGGCGAAGGTGCGCTGGCCGCCGCCCGGCGCCGGAATCGCCCAGACCTGGTTCTTGGGCGCTTCCAGCAGACGCGCGAAAATCTTGAAGCCGGACCCCCGGAAATGGTCCGACACCTCTTGCATGACAATCGCGTTGCGCAGGTCGGGCTTGTCGGAGCCATATTTGCGCAAGGCTTCGGCATAGGGGATGCGCGGCCATTTTTTCGTCACCGGCCAGCCATGGCCGAATTGTTCGAAAATGCCGGTAATGATCGGCTCCATGGTTTCGAACACGTCTTCCTGGGTGATGAAACTCATCTCCAGATCGAGCTGGTAGAATTCGCCGGGCAGCCGGTCGGCGCGCGGGTCCTCGTCGCGGAAACAGGGCGCGATCTGGAAATAGCGGTCGAACCCGGCCATCATCAGCAATTGCTTGTATTGCTGCGGCGCCTGCGGCAGGGCGTAGAATTTGCCGGGGTGGATGCGCGAGGGCACCAGAAAGTCACGCGCGCCTTCGGGCGAGGAGGCGGTCAGGATCGGCGTCTGGAATTCGTTGAAGCCGGAGGCCTTCATGCGCTCCCTCATCGCATCCACCACTTTGCCACGTAACATGATGTTATTATGTATTCTTTCGCGTCGCAGGTCGAGAAAGCGATACTTTAAGCGCGTTTCCTCGGGATAATCCTGATCGCCGAACACCGGCAGCGGCAATTCGCCCGCCATACCCAGCACTTGCGCGTCGCGGACATAGATTTCGATTTTTCCGGTCGCCATGTCTGCGTTGTCGGTGCCTTCCGGGCGGCGGCGGACTTCGCCGTCGAGCCGCACCACCCATTCGGCGCGAAAAGTCTCGGCCAGCTTGAAGGCCGGGGAATCGGGATCGACGACGCATTGGGTGAGGCCGTAATGGTCGCGCAGGTCGATGAACAACACGCCGCCATGGTCGCGGATGCGGTGGCACCAGCCGGACAGCCGGATGGTTTGCCCGATCTGGGTTTCGCGGATTTCGCCGCAGGTATGGGTGCGATAGGCGTGCATGGATTTACGGACCTGAAAAGAGTTGGGCCACGCCTAGCGGAATTTTACCGTCGCGTGAAGGGGGCGCGGCAATCGCGCGAACCCGGACGAAGGGGCGTCCACTCTAACGCCCCCAACCCGCCGGAAGGCAATACCATCGGTCGTTTTCAAGGGCCGAGGGTATAAGCGCCGATTTACAATTGAATTTCCGCGTTGAACCCGCGCGCCGGGCCTGCTGACCCGCGCCTGTCTCTTTTGACTACCCGCTTGTGAAATCCCGCGGTCGCGCGACGCGGCGTTGACGAAACAAGGCCAAATGCAGTCTGGAGCGGCCGATCGGTCGCTTGTTGCGTGATTCACTAGTTTATAAAATCGATATACTAGGATATTTTGGCGCGCGATAGAGAGCTTCATGCTCTTATTTCGGGATCGACAAGGAAGCCAGATGTCCCCTATGA
>NZ_CAIUXT010000231.1 GCF_903903185.1 uncultured Rhodoblastus sp. | reverse complement strand
GGAGTTGACCGCGGTCAACTCCGGGCCGTCGAGTCCTGCGAGGAGATTCTTGCGCGCCATCAGCTCCGCCCCCAAGAATTGGTGATAAGGGCTTCGATTTCGCCATTAACGGCGTTCAGTGCTTCCATCGCGCGATCATAAGTCGCGCGTGTAAATTGCTCCCGCGAGACCTCGTAAAGCGTCTGCTTGGTGATTCCGGCGTCAGAAATTGCGGTGCTTTTGAGCATTGGCGTCGTTAGGACCCGATCACCAAACATAGAGCGCATAAACGCTACCATCTGCGTCTGCGGTCCGTCCCCCGCCTCGAAACGAGTAACGAGATACCGCATCCAGTCATATTCCATGTTGCCGCCCGCCCTTGCCACAACTTCGAGCAAGTCAGATGTCATAAGCAAGAACTGACACATAGACATAAGGTCAAGCATCTGTGGATGGACCGTGATCAGGACGGCTGTCGCAGCGCATAAGGCGGACAACGTCAGAAACCCGAGCTGAGGAGGGCAGTCGATTATGACAACATCGTAATCGTCCTTTACCGAAGCAATCGCCTGCGCGACGCGTGCGAAAAACAGCTCATCCCCGGGCCTCTTTTCAGCTAGGGCCCTTGGACTTTCATGTTCAAACTCCATGAGTTCAATATTGCCCGGCACGATGTCCAAGCCTGGAAAATATGTTTTTCGGATAATATCCTTCAGATCGCGCCTTTCACCGTCATAACGAATTGCTCCGTAAAGCGTTTCACCTTCCCCTATGTCGAACTCCGGCTGATAGCCGTGCAGCGCCGACAAACTCGCTTGTGGATCAAGATCGATGGCCAGAACACGATATCCGTGCAATGCAAGATATTGCGCCAAATGCGCGGCGGTAGTCGTTTTACCCGACCCGCCTTTGAAATTAACCACAGAAATAACCTGGAGGTGCTCGTCCGCATTCCTGTGCGGCACATAACGACGCGCCTGTTTCCCGCTCTCTTCCAAAAATCCACGAAGTTCTTGGATGTTTTCAAATGTATAAGAACGCCGACCTGCCGGCCCAATTTCCGGAGCAGGGCCCTTGCCATCTAGCGATAATTGGCGAAGATAGCCGTCGTTGATACCAATCAGCTTTGCAGCCTCTCCCGACGAAAACCGTCTGAGCGTTTTTCTGGCCTCAGGCGGAAAAAGCTTCAAGCGATGGGCTTGCAGCTTCGCCGACAGTTCATGCGCGTCCTTGGCGATCAGGTCATGTATTGCCGTCGGCGGCCGAGGCGGGAGTTGAGTCTGGAGCGCTGATGCCACGTCGTCCTCACGTATATACGGTACACAGGCCAATCCACGGCCGAAAAGCGTGGCTAGTAAGCCCGATTCTCTTTGTCCGCGCAAGGAGTTTTGGGTTAAGAAAAGGTTAACGTGAGAATCTGCCTGTCAGGTCTTTGGCGCAAGGCAGAGCAAGTTGACCGCGGTCAACTCGGCGACCTTTGATAGCCTCTTATCCAACCACGGCAATCGCTTCAGGTTAACGGGAGGGGCGCGGGCTGAGGACATATGATCCATGGGAGACTTCGATGATTCGGAACCTTCCACGCCGCCACCACCGCGATCCGCCTACTTGCTCGACCATTTTTCGGTGTTTTCCGGCCCTCGCCTGCGATGGTGGGTTCTGGATCCCTTGCGCGAAATATTGTTGCCGGTGCTTTGCGCCACGCTTTCCGGCACCGCGGATTTCGTCGAAATCCGGCTATCGGGTGCCGAGCGGCCGAAGCGCAGGTCACCAGATCAGACGGATCGTGCCGAAGCTTGGGTGTCGCGGTGTCTTCGCCTTGCCGCCAAACACGTTCTTGAAAACCAGGGGAGTTGCGACCTTCCCTGGTAGAGCTTGGTGACGCCCATGGCGTAAGCGGCGCTTTTGGCCTGCTGTCCCCAGGACTGCGCGTTCATCGTGTTCAGGGCAGAGCCGCCGTTGTCGGCGCCGCCGCCGCCCGCGCCTGCGGAAAGGCCGTTGCCGACATTAGGATCGGTATATGTGCTTGGATCGAACGACGCGCCAAGGGTTGCGATTCCGCCGGCTGGGAAGCTGAATGCAGGAACGCCCGGCTCTTGATAAGTCGGCTTGATCTGGGTTGGTAGTCCAGAAGAAGCGACCGTATTGGGGTCTGCGTGTGCCGCATTCAACGAAAGGATTGTCGCCGAAGCGATTACGGCAAAACGACTTGCGATCGGTCGTTTATCCGCGAGAAAATGATATTGTTTGCCCATAACGCCTCCTTTTGTGGTCTGGCGTCTTGAGCTTTCACTCCATTGGCGCGAACTCGAAGATCATGATTGTGCTTGCAGATCACCGGGAGCGGGGTAGGGGAGGGGAGGGACAAAATATGTTGACTACGACTAACGACCAATATACGCATTCGGGAATGTGGCGCGAACCGCGCGTGGCGGGCTTCCTCCGTATATGAAAATAATGTAACTGTTCAGCTTGGTAGCGGCAGCTTAGATTCTGTTTGCACGGGCATTATTCGATTCAGCTAGGCGTTTTTAGCCTCGGAGAACGTGACTCCGTCTTTGTGGTGCGTCCAAAATGTCGGCAAACAGAGGGAGAATTCAAACCGGCGTCCCACAATGGCTCGGCGCTCAGACCATCGCCCAAGGCGGCCATTCTGGGCCTGAAACATCCCTCACGCGTCCATCGGGCGAGACGTTTCCTCAAATACGCGACAGGCGCAGGCTTTCGGAATTGGTGGCGCTACACCTCACAAAAACGGAAGACCATGCTGTTTGGTCGGCGAGCGTAAGATGTTTGTCCGTTCACCACAAGCTGACGCAAGCGCTCGAAGCCAACTTGGAAATACAAAGCGGTGTGTCGATAGAGTTATTGGGCGCCGAGCGCTGTCGTGCTATTTCGGATTTGGCGAAAACTCGATCCCAAGGGATAGACGGGCTTTTGCTTAAGAACAACATTTTGGTTCTTGTTACTGGAAGTTACGAAGAAACTTCACTATTGATGAAATCGTGCCTTTTAGATTGCGACCGTGTGATCGGAAGCGAGGATCGGTTCAATCTGATTGACCTGGAGCCCGACCTTGCAGCGGCCGTCGCTCGCTTTTTTCAGTCGGTAAATCAGTTGGACGATGAGTCGGATCGTTACGACGACGTCATCGAATGTGGGATGGAAGCGGAACTCTCCAACCTTTTCTCGACAATGAAAAATCTGGCTGCCCAGTTTGAATCGGCAATCGAAGCTGTCGCAAATCATCCGGCGATGTCAGTCGTCGGGCTGAAGGCGAAGCTAACGGTGTTCGAAATGTGCGACGAATGCCGCGGCGATGGTCGCGCACTTTTATCGCTTCAGAACTCGATGTTCCGTGATTTCGACAGGCTTCTTCAGCAGCACGTGAAAAAGCCCGCTCCGCCGACCCCGCAAAGAGCTCATTCCCTCGTTTGAATGCGCGCGGACTTCGCGCCACTCGATTTTAGCGTGTTTCCAGTCACTCGATTGGAGGCACATGAGAATGCGGTTTTCTATTGGTATTGCGGCCCTCGCGAGCAGTCTCGCGCTCTCGACTTCGGTGCGAGCGCTCGACGCCGGACACTGCGCGGTCGATCTTTCCAAGCCTTTCGCCGTCGCGGCGGCCGACGCGCCGGCTCCCGACAAGAAGCCTTCGGCGCCGGCTTTTGCCGAGCCGAAAATTCCGGATGTGGTCGCGCCCGCGCCATTGCATGAGCCGAAAGCTGTCGTCGCGGAACCGAAAGCTAAATCGCCAACGCCGCCGGCTCAAGCGTTGGCGGCCGTTGCCGTCCAGGCCGAAGCGTTGCCGGTTTTGAAGGACGTCGATAGCTTGCCGGCGCTTAAGCACGTCGCCGGCACTGGCGCCACGCTTCTCGATCTCGGCGAAAAACATGGTCTTCACTCCGTGGCGGCGCGAGTCGGCGACCAGTTCATGATTTTGCAGGTCGCGCCCGACGGGCAGGCCGTCGTTGGAGGCCCGGTCCTCGAACTCTCCGAGGCGCGGCTGATGGCGATCGGCGGCGAGCAGGTGACCAGCATCGGCGAGAATCACGGTTTGAAAGGCTTGTTTCTCCGGAACGGAGCGGAGTTTCAGGTCCTTTACGCCACGCCCGATCGCCAGGCGATGATTGCCGGCGTGATGTGGGACTCGACCGGCAAGAACATCACCCGCGATCAGGTTTCGCAAATCGAAGGGACGGTCCCGACGGTGGTCGTCAGCGACGGGGATAAGGAGCTCGCCGCGAAGGCGGCCGAGTCCGGCCTGGCGGTCGTGAAGCAGGCTGCGTTCGGCGCCTATGGCAGGGAGGGAGCGCCTGAACTCTGGATGATCGTCGATCCGGCCTGCACTTATTCCATCCGCGCTTTCGACCAGCTTAAACCGTTCGTCCAAGCCGGTCGGCTTCAACTCCGGATCGTCCCGATTTCCATCCTCGATCACGAGGACAATGGGATGAGCACCAAGGTGGCGCTGGCGCTGCTGAGCAATCCGATGGAGCGCATGGCGAGTCTGTGGATGCAGCGCAATTTCGGCGGCCAGCCGTCAGCGGAAGCCGCCGCGAAACTGCAGAAGAACGGGCAGATCGCCGAGGCGATCAAGCTGACCGGCACGCCGACCTTCTTATTCCGCAAGCCCGATGGCTCTGAAGGCCGGTTGGACGGAATGCCGACCGACATCAAGGCGCTGTTGGCGGAAGTCTCCGGGAGAAGCTGATGGGCGTGTTCAGCGGCATCGGCCGGGGAGTTCGCAAAGCAGCCGCGTTCCCTTTTATTCTCGTGCCCTGGCGAGAAATCAAAGAGAGCCGGCGGGCGATCGAGGACCGGGCGCGAGAACTTTGGTCGCAGGCCCAACAAGCGAAAGCGGCTGAACAGCAGGTGATTCGCGACGGACATCGACTGGTCGATCTCCGCGCTTTCGCCGAAACCCAAGGCCTTTCGGATGGGCAGGCGAGGGCGCTATTGGGGAAGCGACGACGGGAGACTGCGACGGCGGCTTATGCGTGCTTCGTCTTCGGCTGGGCCTCGTTCTTGTTCTTGCTCTACCGGGTGGCGAAAGTGTCGTGGGCTTCAAGCGCGTTTGTGGTGGCGATTGAGTTCATCCCGTTTTGTGTGCTGTTTTTCCTGACGGCGTTCAAATTTGCACTCGATAATTTCCGGCTCCGCATGTTGCGCCATGCGACGGCCGCGGAATTCTTGAGCACGAACGAACCGTTCTGGCCGCGCTGACCGGACGAGCGGGAACGAAAAGCAAAAGGGCGGCGCCTTGGTTGACGCCGCCCTCTTGCGTGGGAGGGAAAGGGGGGGGGATTGGTCAGAATGTGCCGGGTGGACGAAGATTGTCGCCGCCGGTCGCCCCGGTGGCCCAGGGGGCGTGTTCGTAGTCGGGGCGATTGCCTTGAGAGGCGGGCTCGACGGGTTTTACGATAGTTCCGTTGCGATCGTAGACCGGAGGCGCCCAGGTCGCGTTTGCCGAGCCATAGGCGGCGAAGGGATTGTAAAAGAATTGCTGGATCGGCGGCGCGACCGGCGCGTGATAGCTGTCGGGTTTTCGGAGATTGGGGCTGGCGCAACCGGTAAGCGGCAGCGCGGCGATCGGCAAAATCAGAAGCAGGGATTTCATGGGATTGGCTCCTTGGACAGAAGCCTATCCTCATGAATGTTGGCGCGAAGACCTAGCGCAGGGCCTCCCAGACCTTGCGCAGCCAGGCCATTTTTTTCGGCTGGTCGGCGAGGCCTTCGTAGACCCCTCCGTCAAGATGAATGCCGGCGACTTGGAGGGCAAATTCACGAAGCTCGGCGAATTCGGGACGCGAAGCTTTTCCTTCTCTTTGGGCCTGAAGGAGATGCACCGCCATATCCAGGAATTTGAGCAAGCCGTTGCGTTCGGCCGTAACGCGGTTGAGCGCGGCGACCTGGGATTTAAGTGCGACGTTTTCTTGCTCGAGCACTTTAGCGCGGGCGATCCATTCGCTGCCGATCTGGTAATTGCGTTCGGCAGTTGCCAGTGCGTTCCGGAGCTGCGCGTGAAGTGCGTTCAGATGGCTCTGGTCGACCGTGACCGGACGGCGGCCGTCGAGCGTTTGCCACACGCCATCGATAGCCTTTTGCGTGTCTGCCGCCGATTCTCCGGCCATATAACCAGTCAGAAATGAGTCGGAGATCGCGAACATTTTCAAGGATCCGTTGGTTTTTGCGAGCCGCGCATACCAGTCGTTGCTTGCAAGGTACTATCGAGATTGCCGGTTGTCGATTGGGAACTGGGCAGCGCGGTCGGTGAGTTTCCATAGCCGGGTAAATTAGCTCTGCCGGAGGGTTTGTTCCCGCCATAGGAAAGGACGGATTGGGTTCGGTTCGTGATGGCGCTGACCGAATTCGCCGTGCCTTGATAAGCGGCAAGTTGAGCGAATTCGTTCAGGTCGACGCGGTTGCCGGCGCTAAAGCCGATCAGTCGCGGCAAGTGGTGCGGTATCAGGGAAACCATGCGAAAGGACATGATCGCCGCGGTTACGTTGGTCAGAACGAAGATCGACATTAGGGTCAAGAAGCCGAGGACGTTCGTCACCAGCCAGCCGTTGGCAAGTACAAAGCCGGCGGCGATGCCAAAGCTCATGCTGATAAGCCAGGCCATGGATGCGAACACGAAATAACCGAGGAAGAGTCCAAGCAGCATCAAGGTCGGCCGGAACAAAACATTGAAAATGAGTTCGTAGCCGGTACCGCCGCGTCCATGCAGTCCCTCGCCCTCAAAGCTCATATGGGCGAGCATCCAAAGCGGCACGGCGACGAAGGCTTCGCAGACGAGAATGAGATAGCCCGCGACGCCCGCCATCCAGATGACCCAAGGGATCATCGGCAAGACATAGGCGATCATCTGGCCCTGCGCGAGAAAAACGCCCGCGCC
Organism: uncultured Rhodoblastus sp.; assembly: GCF_903903185.1. Taxonomy (GTDB): domain Bacteria; phylum Pseudomonadota; class Alphaproteobacteria; order Rhizobiales; family Beijerinckiaceae; genus Rhodoblastus. Next base: position 9,193 of record NZ_CAIUXT010000231.1, on the reverse strand, counting down.
GACGAAAATAGGGGTCGAAAGAAAGTTGACGACGCTGGCGATGCCGGCGGCTGCAAGGCCGCCAAAAATGCCGCCGGTAGCGACGCCGCTGCCAACGGCGGAAACCGTCCCGACGGTAGTGGTCAACGCAGCGGCGGCTCCCATGATCCCCAGGCCCGCCAATATCATATTGTTGCCGAGAGCGATCAGTCCGCCAAACGGATCGCTCCATTGATTGTTCGTGGGAGACAACAAATTGACGAGGTTGTTGAGCAAAGCCGGAGTAATTTGGAGCGCCCGCATCACCTGCTCGATGGTGCTGTTCGGATCGCCGCCTGTATATTGGCCTGTTTGTTGTCCGCCGTAGGCGCTCGGCGTCGACAGACCATCCTGCGTGTTCACGTAGATTTTGAGCTTGCCGATCAGCGAGGTCGTGGAAGAGAAAAGGGGTCCGATATCCGTCGTAAGCGCGGACGAAAGACCATGAAAGCTCGGCGTGTTGATCACCGGCGTCGCGCTGGCGAGCGACAGCGTGAGACCGTTCAGGCGGGCGAATTCGAGATAATAGGCGCCGGCGGATGTCCAGCCCAAAGCAGAGAGCTGAGTTTCATTCTGGATCAGTCCTAGATTACCGGATCGCGCATCCTGAGTCTGTTGATTGCCTCGCAATTGCTGCGTCAGCGACTGAGCAGCCTGGGTCAATTGGTTGGCATAATTTTGTTCGGTGGACGTATAGAGCGATTGAAGACCGGATAGCGCGGACTGGTTCTTGGTTTGCCAGTAATTTGTGGCGATGCTCTGAATTTGTGGACGGATTTGGCTCAAGGTGCTTTCGAGGATCTGCTGCTGCTGTTGCGCCATTTGGCTGGCGATATTGGTGTAACCGCCGCTGCCCGTGACGGGCTCGTTGATGGTGACGGAGCCGCAGGCGGGCGAATCGGTCGCGTTTCCCGCGCTCAAAGCATAGGTATAGGTGACGACGCCGCTGGTGGGCGAACCGACGGTGGTGGCTGTCGGAGCGGGCACGATCGTCGAACCAGCCGCCGCATTGATATAGGCCGCGCAAAACTCGTCTTCCATCAAGTTCAGGATCGTCGAGCCAGCGCCCGGGATGATTGGATTGGCGACGATCATGGCGTCGGGGCCGATCGCCTGGACAACGTTCGTATAGACCGACCGGGCCATTCCGATGCCCCAACCCGCTGCCTGAATGACAAAGGCTTGACCGACAGAAAACCCCGACGACATCGGCAGCATCATGAGCGCGGCGAAGCCGATTCGCACGACCGCGAGGCTGGTCATCGAATTGGTCAGCAGTGTGGACGTTTCGGAAACGCGATGGATGTTGATGATCGTCAGATAGCAGAGGAAGGCCATGGCGATAGCCATGACGAAGCCGGTGAACTGCCCGATGATCTGGCCGATGACGTTCGCGGCCGCGCCAGTGGCGGTTGGAGGATTGCCGTTGACGGGAAAAACGCTTTGGATGGTTTTCCATGCCCAATCGTCGCCGGGATCGAGGGCAGACCAGCTGACATTGAAGCTGGGGCTGGCGGCGGGGGCCTGAGCCTCGGCGGCGCCGGCGAAGGCGCAAATGAAGAGAAGGGCGAACGGGAGAAAACGGATTGGGCAGCGCATCATAACAGCCTCGCGGATTTTGGTCCGTCGAGGCTGTTATGGGTTGGCGCGAAGTCGAAAAACTTTATGGCGAAATGCTCGGGCTGGCGGACGGGCCCTGGCGGGAGAAGGCGCTTCGGACGGCGTCGATCGCCTGGGTCAACGCCTTGCGTCCTTTTTCGAGCCCTTCGTCGAGGGCGCTTTTTCCGGCCTCTTTGCCGGGAACCTCGGCGCTGGCTTTGACGATCTGCTGATCGAGAGCTTCGAGTCTGGCGAGGAAGCCGGAATTTCCTTTTTGGAGGATTGGCGCGGCTTTTTCGCGCTGATCGGCATAGGCGTCGAGTGCGGAACTGGCGTTTTCGTAGGCGGCGGAGAAGTTTTCGTCGCGCGACAGGGCGGCGTTGAATTCTTTGCGGAGATCTTCGTAAGCCCCGCCCGGCTTCATCTCGGAGAGCACTTCCTTCATGCCGCCGGGAGTGGCCTCGGCCGCCTCGCGGATGCGGGTGAGGATGGCGGAGGAATCGGCTCTTTCGAGGGCCTCGAAGGAGCTCACGGCTGTCGCGGCGGCGCGTTCCGTTGCCTGGAGCTGGGCGGCGTCGCGGCGCGGCTGCATTCTGGAGCGGTCGAATTTTTCTAGAAGCGCGCGGGCGCTGCTCGGCTGCGCCGGCGAATTGTCGGACGCAAGCGGGCCGGCTTCCTGCGGGGCGATCGACTCGGTTCGTTCGGGGCGGAAGCCGGTAAGCAGGTTTCGCAGCGCAAGGCTGCCTCCGACCGGATTTGAGGGTCCGTAGGCGGCTGCATTTGTTTTGAAGGCCGGTTCCGTGGGAGCGACGGAATCTGTCTTCGTCGAGGAAGCGTTTTGCGGCGGCTGGGGAGGGGAGCGCGCGGGCTCTCTTGCCGCCGGTTCGGCTTCTTGCGGAGTGCGGCGATTCTCCAAGGGATTGCGGCGGAATGCGCTCGCCAGAGACGAGGCGACGGCGCCGGCGAGTGTGATCGGAAGGGTGACGGGTTGTTGGGTGTGATCGTAGTTCGGTTGCTGGTCGTTTTGGCGTCCTTGAAGCGGGCGCGATTGGGTGGAGGTTGCAGGATTGTCAATTTTGGTGGCGGCCGGGTTTGAATTCTGCGCTGTGGAAGGCGTCTGATTTTTGTCGGCGGTGACGAGACGCCTTTCCGTTGCGTTTTCAGCAACAGGCGCGGGCGTCGAGTCCGCCCGGGCGTCTTCGTTGGTAGGTTTCTCGCTTTTTTCGGTTTCGGGAGCGTCGGCGGTCTTATCGTTGGTGGCCTTCTGTTCGGGATCCTCGGGCTCGGGTTCGGTCGCGGGTTCTTTCGAACCGGGCGCGGCGTCTTTGTCGGGGGCTTTTCCGGCAGGCTCCGGGTCGCGATCGAAGGCGGCGATCAGATCCTTGAGATCGGGTGCCGGCTTGGAGACCGAAATTTCCGGTGAGGTGGGGAGATTGTCGTCGTCGTTCATGCTGGGAGGCGCCATTTGACCAATGACCTTTTCATAAATGTCAGGGTAGCGATCCTTCGCGTCTTGTCGCGCGGCGGCGAGTTCGGAAGGGTCAAACCGTTCGGGGAAGGAGAGGGCGACAATCGACGATTGATTGTCGCCGTCATACCGACCGTCGGGCTGGCGCCAGGCCGAATCGATCTTCTCGTTTAATTCTTGAGAAACGTGAAGATGCGTTTCGATCGGCGTCTCGAATAATGAGATGCCTTCGCCATGGTAGTTGTTGATTTTATTGTAACCCAACTCTTGATCTGGCTGCGCGAACATTTTGGATGTGAATTCCCGATAGGCGTCCGGGTAGGTGGTTTTCGCCGATACATGCGCGGTTTTGACGTCGGTGTCCTCGAAACGATCGGGGAAACTGATCGCGACGACCGGCCATTTATTGACGCCTTCATACCAGCCGTTGGGTTCACGCCACGCGGGGTCGATTTTCTGGTTCAGATCGGGCGAGACATGGAGGCCGAAGATCTGCTCGGGGCCTTCATGATAGGTGACGCCCTCGCCGACGGATTCCTGAGTCGTCGAGTTGCGCCAGGGCTCGTTCTTGATCGCGTTCGAAGGAGCGCGTTCTTCGATTGGCTCCGCGAGAGAGTCCTCCTCGGCTGGATTCCGGGAGAAATGGGCCTCAGCCATGACATCACTCCGCTTAGTTCGAGAGATTGGGCGAGGACATCTGGAGGGGTTGCTGGTAGTCGCGCTCGACGGTATGAGCCAGATGCGCAGCGGCGGTCGTCGCGTGCATGAGCTCCAGCCGGAAGAGCTGAACGAGCAGATAGTTGGTTTCCGAAAGTTCAGTGGCGATCTCGCGCCCGATAGAGGCCGGGGGCATTGAGGCGAGTTGCGCGTGATAGTTGGTGCTCGACAGCCGGCGGTTGGTGTCCAGCATCAGCGCTTGAAGCCAGGATGCGGTCGGCGTCGCGGGCAATCCCTCATTCGTCATTTCCGTCTGTTGGTCGGCCGTGAGCGAGACCGATGGCGATTGAACGCCGATCGCGTAGCTTGCCACCTGGCGGGCGAGCGACATCCGCGCATTATAGGCGCGGCGTTTGGCTACGGCTTCCGCGCCAATTGCCGACGTCAACTGATCGCCGCGGATTGTCGCGGGGACAACGGGCTGGATCAAGCTGATCGCATAGTCGTTGGCGGCGGTGACGCCATCCTGGCCGTTGAGTGTGCCGGAAACGAAGAGGGTCGAGGCTTCTTGATCGGCGTTCGGGGTCTGGGACAGAGAGCAAAGCCCGGCGCCAGCCTCGACGTCTCCGCAATATCGCTTGTAATGCAATTCGTTGTTGGCCTGCGCTGCTTGGGCGGAGCCATAGTAGGCAGGTTGGTTTTTGCCGCCTTCGCCGCGTTTGTCGGTGACGGCGGTGATGGATGTGGCGACCTGCCAACTTTTGGACGCGCCGGTGATCACGGACTGGCCGCCGTCGAGGGCGGAGCAACTCAGCGATCCGATCACGTGCTCGTCGCGGATTTGCGCATTGCGGAAATCCCGCTGAACGCGGGTCATCGCCAGATTTTGGCCATCGAGCAGTTGGGTGTGGGCGTCGACCTGGGCCTTTTGGTAATTGGCGATTTGGGTGAAGCCTTGCTGCAAAAGCGCGGTCACGCTGCCAAACTGATTGGAGCCGAGAAGCTGGCCCAGGGGACCGGTGGCCCCGAGCTGACCGCTGATGGAGTTCAGCGTGTTATTCATCTGATTTTGGATGAATTTCATGGCCTGACTGACGGCCAGGCCCGGCCAATCGACGACCGCCATTTGGGCGGAGGCGGAAGTGGGGGCGAGCATAACGCCGACAACGACGGCGCTCGCGATCGAGGAGAGGAGACGATATTTTCTCATCGCAAAAATCCTTCGGCAGCCCCGGAAGGGAGCGCTTGGTTTAGTTGATGGTGAGGAGGGGATTGATGGCGGCGTTGGCGCTGAGTTCACCCGGCATGAGACCGAATCTGTCGATCCGCTCCTGGATGAATTGCATCGCCATATCGATCGCGATCGCCGGCCAGTCGCCAACCGGCGAATGAGCCGATCCGATGACGGAGGGCAGGAAGGCGGCGATCAACATTATTGCGATGGCCGCGGCTGAGATAAGGGCAAGTGTTTTCATTGGAGGCGTCCGTTAGAACAAGCCGAGAAGGGACGTGATCGGGTAGCCCGTCGGGGCGACGGCGTTGCCGCTGAAATAAAGGCCTCCATTGTTGCCGGCGCCGATGCCGATCCGCGCGATCGGCGGGCCGCCGCCGCCAAACGAGAGTTTTGGGCAGGAAATTCCGCTGCCGAGAGAACTGCCGCCCAGGAAGCCGAGGTTTAGGCCGGTGAGCGTGATCCCGCATTGTTTCGAACCGAGGGCGCTTTGCCAGACCTGGTTGAGCTTGTTGCAAATCTGCGTCTCGATGGATTGGAGCAGAGTTTGCGGGTTGAGGAGGTTCATGACGACGTTGAGACCGCTGCCGTTGAAAAACTTGTCCAGGCACGTCAGATTTTTGATCGAATTCGGCTGGGCGATGTTCTGGTCGTCGGCCGCGACGCGGGCTTGAGCCGCGTTGCTTGCCGCCTGGGTGATGGCCGCGCAGCCGGCGCTGCCGGTTGTCGTCTGCGCGTAGGCGGGCGCCGAAAGGGCGACGGCGGCGGCCAGAAAGAATTTTCGCGTGGATTTCATCGGAATGGTCCTTGTTTGATGGGGGCGGTGGAGACAGCCTCGCAGGCGTGCTGGAGCGCTTCGATGCGAGCGCGATCGAGGATGCGAGAAAGAAGGGATTTGCGGGCGAGAGCCGCGATGGCGGGATCGGGGAGCGCCGCCGCTGAAGGCGCGCGGCCGCCGGCGGTCATCCGGCGCAAGAGGGCGGTCAGGGATGCATTCGGAAGCCGTCGAGCGATGTTGTTGAAACGAGCGCGGCCGGGATCGACCGAAAAGTAGCTCGCAATGGAAGGGACCTGCGACGCTTTGACGGCGGCGATCGTCTCGGCGAAGCGCTCCAGCGCCGCATGGATGTCGGGTTGAATGGGCTCGGGCAGGGAAAGACCTGCCTCCGCGCGCGGAAGGTCAAGCCAAACGGTTGGAGGGTGCACAGCATCCGACATAGAGTTCTCCGGTTAGGTCGCCGAAGAAGGATCGAAGCGGTTGGCGCGAAGTCCTAACGATTGTCAGCGTGTTTGAGCTGGACTGATTGTAACCGTTTTGTCGTGGACGGAGACGGCGAGGCCGAGCGGCTGAACGGCGTCGGCGAGGGCCTGGGTCCACGGTCTTCCTCCCCGCCAGTCGACAGGAGAGTTCGGGTCGGCGGGAGGCGCGAAAACGATTTCGTAGCCGTCCGGCGCCATTTGGCGAATTGCGAAGGCCAGGGGAACCTGGGCGCCAAAACCGGAGGCGAGTGGGGTGGTCGTACTCGAAATCATGGCGGGGGAGGGTCGGGGGTTGGAATGTGTGCGAGATTTTGTGAGTTTCACGGTAGCATGGGCTTTTGAAGGGTCAGGTCTCGGCGCCGGCGAGGGTTCAGTCTGCGACGGCGTTTCGGCCTCGTTCGAAACCATGGAAAACTCGGCGTGAGCGGGGTGGGCAAGACCTAAAAGGACCAGGAATGGGAGGATTCGTTTCATCATGGGGCTCCTGTTTGAGGGACACCATGAAGCGGGCCGGCGCGAACAGCGAAAAAAGCGGAAACGCCGCCAGCCTCGAAATTGTTACGAATTCAGTGTAAGAGGTTATCGGGTCGAGCACTGAAGCGAACACACAAGTTCGAGAGATGCGTGAAATACGGTGGGAGCGCATGGCGAAAAAGGCTGACGAACTTGATGAGTTGAGCCAGGAGCGCTTTCGTCACGTTTTGAGTACGTTGGCGAGCCGGGTGCGGGCTTTGCGGAAGGCGAGCAATATGTCGCTTCGTCAGTTTTCCGCTGTTGTCGGAGTCAGGCCCGCGACACTCGTCGCCATCGAGGCCGGCTCCATGAATGTTTCATTGTTGATTGTGTTTATGATTGCCCAGGCGCTGGGTGTAGATCTTAGTATTCTGCTCGAGGGAACGGCATCTGTTAGCCTTGAGTCATCGGTTGTTGCTGGTCTAGGGGCTTCGGCCGAGGGTATTAATGGGGTAAGAAACCACGTTACGGAAGGTCGCGGCGCCAATACGAACATATTGGACGTATTACAAAATGGTGCTGCTGACGAACAACAAGTTTTAGAGTACGTTGATAAAAATTCAGACGCCAATTCAACATAATAAAAAACGTCTTTCATTTATAAAGAATGGCGCAATAAGCAGCGATGAGCATAATCGACGCAGCACTATCCGCGAAGAAGACGATTGCCGGTTGACGGCATCAGCCTCAGCTCGCCAAGGGCGTCAGGCTTACAAGGGACGGGTCAGCTGTGTCAGGTCCGAGATCCGTCCGGTTGCTATTGTGATAAAAGCGCTGACCTTCAGTTTTCCGCTATGGATAGTTTCTGTCTCAACCACTTACATGGCGGCAACCGTCGCTCCTTCGACGATCAGCGCCTTTGAAACATCAACCACAGGCGGCTCCGATGGCAGAAACCAAACCTGGCGACACCCGCCTCCAGTCAAGCCTATGGGATGCGGCCCGTTTCGCAGCCTGGGCATACGCGCCATTCCAAAGCTTGGCGGCGCCGGAACTATACGGCCTGCTGGCGACACGCGCCTTTACGGCCAATGGCCTGTACCTCAATCTTGGCTACTGGAAGACCGCGCGGACCATTGACGAAGCCTGCCCGGCCTTGGCCACGCTGGTGGCCGAGGCGGCGGCGATGGGGCCGAATGACGATGTCGTGGATGTGGGCCTCGGCTTTGCCGATCAGGACATGCTGTGGATCGAACGTTTCGCGCCTCGCCACATCACCGGGCTTAACGTGACCCCGGTGCAGGTGCGCCTGGCCCGCCAGCGTTTGCAGCGGCGGAGCATGGCGGATCGCATCACGCTCACCGAGGGCTCCGCCACCGCAATGCCGCTGCCGGATGCATGCTGCGACATCGTCACCGCCGTGGAATGCGCCTTCCATTTCCACACCCGCGTCGATTTCCTCGCGGAGGCCTTTCGCGTGCTGCGGCCGGGCGGGCGGCTGGTGCTGGCCGATGTGATTCGTGCGGCGCCCGAACCCGACGCGCTGCGCCGGCGGGTGCAGAACTTCACCTGGTCCCAGTTCGCGCAGAAATTCGCGGTGCCCGCGGCCAATGCCGACCGGCGATCGGCTTATGCCGCGAAGCTGAACGCGGCCGGCTTCGAAACGGTGGATGTGACGCCTATCGGAGAGCATGTCTTCCCCGGCTGGCACCGCGCGCTGGCTCAGGACGCCGCGCTGTTCGCCAGGCTTCCGCCGGCCGGCCGGCTGCCTTATGGGCTGCTGCTCAATTTCGATGCCCGCACCGTGTACAGCGCTTTCGACTACGTGTTGGCGACTGCGCGCAAACCAGGAGGAAAGGGAGCGCGCGACGGCGCTGTATGACTTCGCCGCCATGCTAACCACGGGCGAGGACCGGAGCCTGGGGTCACGACAAGATCAGTGCAATATAGCACTCTAACCTCAAGGCTTCGAAACGGCGCTGCTTCGGACGTTCCAAAGCAAGCGTGAAAGGATGCTTTCGGATCCGGGATGAGACGGTCGCCGATCCGATCAGGAAGGTCCCAAATGCGCCGAGGGCGGCCAGTCGACCTTCACCGTGGCCGTGAGCAGCAAAGCTCACGGCTCTACGACCCTTGTCGGCGGGAAGCTGGAATAGAGCGAAGGGCGGGTCCCGAGCAGAAACCGGTCGATGGCTGAAAGGCAAGGATGCGCCAAGGCACGAAGTCGCTCCGCTCCGGCCGCTGCGCGGGGGCGTGAACCGAAAGGGCGAGTAGCAGGTCGTTAGGATATGGCGCGACGGGCAGTCCCGTCCTGAGAATCGAGGGTCGTTCAACCTCACTCAGGAAGGAGCGCCCTATGAGCGCGACTAACACTGTCAGTCCGCTGCGTCAGCGCATGATCGAAGACATGGCTGCGCGCAAGCTCAACCCGCACACGCAGCGCAGCCACATCCAGAGCTGCAAGCGGTTCGCCGCCTGGCTCAAACGCTCGCCCGACACCGCGACGC
>NZ_CAIUXT010000230.1 GCF_903903185.1 uncultured Rhodoblastus sp. | reverse complement strand
TGAATTTGCGGCCGCCGGCGGCGACGCCGCTGGTGACGGTCTCGCGCAGATTGGCGCCACCCCTTGCCTGCTCCACGACGCCGTCGCCATTGGCGGGATGGACCGTGGCGTCGCGATCGCCATGGAATACGATGGCGGGAACGGTTCCGACGCCGCGCCGCATTTTCTTCGCCGCCGCGCCCTTTTTCATCGCCGCGAAGGCGGAAGGCATGTCGCTGGCGGCGCCGCAGGCCAGTCCGGAATGGACGCCGATCGCCGCATAGAGATCGGGATAGAGCGCGCCCATATTGGCCGCCGCCGCGCCCCCCGCCGAAAGCCCGGCGATATAGACGCGCTCCGGATCGACCGGAAAATGCGCGACGATCTCTCGGGTGATGCCGGCGATGAGCGAGGGCTCGCCCTGGTCGCGCCGCTGGTCGCGGGAATTGAACCAGTTCCAGCATTTGCCCAGATTGGCCGATGAGGTCTGCGCCGGATAGGCGACGAGGAATTTCTCCTCCTCGGCGATCTGGTTCATGCGCGTGCCGGCGGCGAAATCGTCGGGCGACTGGGTGCAGCCATGCATCATCACCAGTAGCGGCAGGGGCTCGCCGGAAAGGCGGCTCGGCACATAAAGCTTGTAGGGGCGCGCTCCCGACGCATTGGCGAAACTGCGTTGCTCGAACCGCCCCTGGTCCCGCGAACGGGCCGGCCCGCGCGCGACGGCGGGCGCCGAAACCCGTTCGCGTTCGATATCTTCACGCATGACGTCTGGACGTTTGACCTCGGCAAGTTTTCTGCCCGACCGCCGATCCGGCGCCTTTCCGGGAATTTCCGCATGCTTTTCCTCAACGGTTCGGCGGACCGTGACCGGAGCGCCGGGCTGGACCCTTGCAAGTGGAGCCGGCCCGAGCGCCTCCTCCCTTGTCCGATCAAGCCGCTCCGCAAAGCTTTTGTCGATGTCGGTCGCAACCCGTCCCTCCAACGGCTCGACAGCCGTCAGATCGATCGTCACTTCATTCGCGGTTCGGACCCGATTCCGCTCTTTCTCTCGATCCTGGGCTTTTCCGCCGACTTCGTTGGTGGGGCCTGCCTCCCGGCTTTCGTCAAATGGATGAGCGGCGCGAGAACGCACCATGCTGCGAACCAGGCCGCCAAGCACCCCGGGGATCGAGAGGCGCGGCTGTCCCGCGCGGCCGCGCAGAGGCGGCGGGTGGGGCAGATCGTATCGGGCGGCGGCGTCTTCCGATGGGGACGCATGAGAGAGCGAGCGGCGCAGGGCGGCCATGGCTTCGTCGAGCCGGCCCTCGCGCGTCAGTCGCAGCGCCTCGAACATGTCGGTTTTTTTGGGTCCATCCATCGAATGAATTCCTTGATATCATGAATTTTGGTGCGACAGGGCGCAAGGTGGGGGAACAAGTCGGCAAGGGCGAAGGCCCGCGGCCGTCGTTCTGGCCGACGGCGTCAGGTGAGCCGGTCGGACAAGGCCGCTTTCACGGCGGGACTGGCCTGCAATGCGCCAAGAACATGGATGGAGCCGATGGCGTCCCTCGCCAGTTCGGGCGAGACGTCGGGGGCGATGACCGCCAGCCCGAGAACCTGGATGTGCAGCTTCACGCCGCCGGCGCGCACGGTTTCAAGATCCTCGCGAGTGAAACGCCGCAGGCCGATGTCGAGCTTATTCCGCGACACCGACTGTCGGACGGCGTCGGTGTGGCGGTCGAGCTGGTTGCGGATGGCCGTGCGGATGAAATCGGTGCGGTTGGAAAAGAAACCCTCCTGCACCAGGAGATCGATATGGCCAAGGTCGACATAGCCGAGATTGATCGTGATTTTTTCGCTGTCGGCCGGCTTGAGCCTCGGGTCCGGAATTTTCATATTCATCGACGCCACCTAAAAACCATCCACTGGGATGGATATAGGATGGTGAAACACAAATGCAAGGCGAAAATCGCCTGAGTCGGTCGCGGCCGATGGCGCGCCGTTCTACTTCAGGAAACGCCGCGCGAACCGCGCGAGCGCCGGAACGATCCGGGGGCGGAGCAACCGCGCGTCATAGCCGGCCATTCGGCGCTCATTCTCGATCAGGCAAAGATCGATCAGGGCGGCGGGCGACAATTCGACTCCGACCGCGCCCGAACCGTTCATCGCGAAATTGGCGTCCTGCATGTCGCCTTCCTGGTCGAGGCCGCGCGCGATGCCGATGCGCTCCCAGATCAGGAAGGCCCAGACGGCCCATTCGGTGAGTCGGAAAATCGGACGCTCCCACAAGGGCAGGTTGCGCCGTCGCCACGCCACCCAGTTGGCGAAGAACAGGATATGGCGCGCTTCCTCCTGAATCACCGGCTCAAAAGTCTCGACCAGTTCGTCGGGAAAATAGCCCGACCGGCGCGCGGTTTCGAACAGGCCGAAGGCGAAGAAACTGTCGATGCACTCGCTGTAGCCCGTCACCAGCCATGCCCACAAGGCATGTTTCGGCGGGGCGTAGTCGGGCTCGGGGGCGAGTTTGATGCCATAGGCCTCGACCAGTTTCGAGAGCACCACCTTGTGGCGCGCCTCTTCCGCCGCGTCCATCTCCAGCGCCTCGCGCAGCACGGGATCGGCCACGGCCTCGGCAAAGGTCTTGACACGGATCGACGCCCGGCCTTCGGTCTGGACGGCGATGTCCCAGATCGGCAGCGAGGTCACGCGCTCCAACGCTTCCGGCTCCAGCTTCGGCCAGTCGATGACGGCAGGTTTGTACGGATTATGGGTTTCCAGCAGCATCCTCGTGAACAGCCGCATATGTTCCGGCGAACCGATTCGGATCGGGCCGGCGTCGCGACCGCTCCAGTTGCGCATGGCGAAATCGCTGGCGTCGAGGGTCGTCGCATTGACGGTCATCTGAACAAGTCTCCTTCGACGGTCTCCCCCTCCGCCGGGACAGTTGAAGCCGACGGTCGCTTCGGGAGCGCCTGACAGGGATCTTCGGCGAATCCCTTCGGCAGTCAATTCTAAGGCATCGAAATCGGGCTTGTCGATCCATCACAGCCGCAATGGATCAGATCGGGCCGCGCAGACCTTCGAAATGTGCGAGCGCGCGCGCACCGCTTCGCCGCAGTCTTTCCAGCTTCTCGGCGGCGTCGCCCGGCGTCGCCTCCTCTAGCGCCGCCGCGTCGCGCATCGCGGTATTGGCGCCAAATTGCAGGAACAAGCCTTTGAGCTGGTGCGTGAGCGCCCGCGTGGCGGCGGGATCGGCGGCGGCCGAAGGCAGGGCCGACAGCTTTTCCAATCGGACGCCGACATCCTCGACGAATTGTCTTAGCAGCAACAGGAAGGTCTCGGGGCCGAGATCCTCGTTCAGTTCCTCCAGCAAGGAGCGGTCGAATTCTGCCTCGTCCCGCGGGGCGTCGTTCTGTTCCCTGAAATCCAGATCTTCGTCCGCGATCATCGTCGCCTCGCCTGTTCGTCCCTCGGGGCTGTGTTGCCGCCGCTTCAGTCAATCGGAGGCGACTATTTCGCCTGTGCCTCGCGCCAAATCCTTGCGGCGCAGGCGATCATTTCGCCTGCGCTTCGCGCCAAGCCTCCATGCGCCGGTAGATGGTCGAGGGGCTCACCTGCAAGGCCGCGGCGGCGCGGGGAATAGAGCCGCCGCAAAAGTTGATCGCGGCCTCGACGGTCTTGCGGATCACATCCTCCAGCGGCTCGATGCCGGCGACGGAGGAAGGGGGCGTCACGGCCAGGGGCGCCATCGCGCTCGGCGCCGCGGCGCGCGGTTCGGCGGGAGCGGGCGGCGGCGACAGATTGGCGGCGGTCCACAAGCTGCGCGGCAGCATGTCGGGGGAGACCATCTGGCCCTGGTTGAGCACCACCACCGAGCGGATCACGTTCTGCAACTGCCGGATGTTTCCGGGCCAGGGATAGGCGAGCAGAAGGGCCTCGGACTCGGGCGCGAATCCCTTGAAATCCTTGCCGTCCTCGCGGGAGAACAGTTCGAGGAAATACCGGCTGAGGAGCAGGGCGTCCGTATCGCGGTCGCGCAGGGGCGGCAATTCCAGCGGCACGACATGGAGCCGGTAAAACAGATCCTCGCGGAAACGGCCGGCCGCGACTTCCGCCAGCGGATCGCGATTGGTGGCGCAGACGATACGCGCGTCGGAGCGCAGGAGGTGGTCTTCGCCGACGCGCTGCACGGTTTTCTCCTGCAGGAAGCGCAAAAGCTTGGATTGCAGGGCGAGGTCCATTTCCGCCACTTCGTCGAGAAACAAGGTGCCGCCGTCGGCCTGCAACGCCGCGCCCTTGCGGTCGGCCGAGGCGCCGGTGAAGGCGCCTTTGACATGGCCGAAAATCTCACTTTCCATCAGATCCTTGGGGATCGCGGCGCAATTGACGGCGATGAAGGGCCTGTCGCGACGCTTGCTGAGCAGATGCAGCGCCTCGGCGCAGAGCTCCTTGCCGACGCCGGATTCGCCGGTGATGAAGACGGTGGCGTTGGTCGGCGCGACGCTGCGCAGGATGCGATAGACCGTCTGCATGGCCAGCGACTGGCCGATGAACCGGCCCGGCGGGCCTTCGCCCGTTTCCTCCACCGCTTCGGCGAGCCGGTTTTCGAGTCGGCGATGTTTGAGGGCGTTCTGAACGGTGACCGAAAGGCGCTCGCGCGAACAGGGTTTTACGACAAAATCGAAGGCGCCGTGGCGCATGGCTTCCACGGCGAGATTGATCGAGCCCTCGGCGGTGATAACGATAACGGCGGTTGGCGCGCCCATGGCGCGAATGTTCTTGAGAATTTCTAGTCCGCTCATGTCGGGCAGGCCGACGTCGACAATGGCGACGGCAACCGGATTGCGTTCGAGAAAGGCCAAGGCCTCCTTGCCGTCATGGACGATATGGATGTCGAGCGGCTCGCGCTTGAGGAAGGCGGCGTAACTGGCGGCGAGCGAGGGCACATCCTCGACGATCAGGACGCAAGAATTCTGGGAGTTCATTGTTTTTGCTCGCAAAACTTCGGGTCGCGCCCGTTATAGACCGTGGCGGGCGCTTTCGCCAAGTAATTCTCTCGGCCCGATAATTTGATCGTGAGGCGATTTTTCCCGGCTTTCACGGCGGGCGGCGTCGTCCGCGCCGCAGCTTCGGCGAATTCCGGAAAATCCGGTCGGATGGAAGTCCTTCCGCAGGCCGCTTCCGCGAATCGCAGGCTGCGCTTTCGAGTCCGCATCCCCGCTCCCATTCTTATTCTTCGACGCGTTTCCCCAGTTCCCCCCGATACTTATAGCAAATCCGGCAAGGAAGAAATCCGCGCGATTTGTCGCAGAGCGCCCTTGCCTGCGGCTTTTGCGAGGACGCCTCAGGCGTCAAGGCCAAAAAATGCGTCATGCCGCGATGTCGGCGCCAAACGACTGCGGCATCGCGGTCAACGGGTGCTCGAATGCGACTCCGGCGCGCCCCTTGTCAACCCAGATAACCTTGCCCGGATTCCAGGCGCCGTCGATTTCGGCGTGAAGGGTGGCGCCAACCTTCAAGCCGAAGCAATCGTTGAGCCTGACGCCTGTGAGGCTGATGTCGTCGATCAGGGTCCGCAATCGCCGCCCTTCATATTCGACGACGATTTCGGCGTGGACGGTCTCGCGCCAGGCGACCCGGCGCTCCTGCAGATCGACGACCATCATCTGGACGAAATGATCCATGGCGTCGGTGATCCGCGCCGCCGTCTTCACCAGAGCTTCGGAAACTTCGGCCAGATGATTGGCCTCGTTGTCGGTGCGCTCGGCGGTGACGGTCACCGCGCGCACGTTCTGGGCGGCCCGGTCGCTACGCTCGGCGGCCATGGTCACGTTGCGCGCGATTTCGCGGGTCGCTTCTTCCTGCTGCGACACGCCATCGGCAATGGCCAGCGTCAGTTCCCTGATCGAGGCGATCTTGGCGTTGATGTCGGCAATGGCGCTGACCGCCGCGCCGGTCGCGCCATGCATGCGGCCGATCTGCGCGGCGATCTCGTCCACCGCCCTGCCGGTCCGTTCCGACAGTCCCTTGACCTCGTTGGCGACGACGGCGAAGCCCCGGCCCGCTTCGCCGGCCCGCGCCGCCTCGATCGTGGCGTTCAGCGCCAGAAGGTTGGTCCGCCCGGCGATGGTGCGGATCAACTCCAGAATATCGTCGATCTGTTTCGAGGAGTGCGCCAGCCCGTTCATGTCGGCGTCGGCGCGTTCGGCGGCCTGCGCCGTCGAATCGACGATTTCCCGCGCGAGTTGGGCCTGCGCGGAGATTTCGCGGATCGAGGCCTCCAGTTCCACCGTCGCTCCGGCCACCGCCTGCGAATTCTGGGCGGCGCCGGCGGAAGCCGCCGCGGCGTCGCTGGCGTCGGAGCGGACGCTGGCGGCCCCGGTGTTGAGGGTGGTCGACGCCTGGCGCATGTGATCGGTCTGCACGCCGAGATCGGTGACCGAATGGCTGATTTCGTCGCTGAACTGCTTCACTTGCAGATTGAGTTTTTGCTGGCGCTGCAATTCGAGTTCGCGCGACGCCTGTTCGGCCTGGGAAAGCCGGCGGCGCTCATGCTCGTTTTGCAGGAAGACCTCGACCGCGCGGCTCATGTCGCCGATTTCATCGCCGCGTCCGGCAAAGGGCATATGTTCCGGCAAGTCGCCCGCCGCCATTCCGGTCATGGTCTTGGTGATTTCCGCAACCGGCGAGACCAGTCTCTTCTGCACGCCCCAGGCGGCGGCGACGGTCAGAGCCAGTACGGCCCCGGCGATGAGCGTCATCAAAGCCGTGAGCCAGCGATCCTGCGCGGCGGCATAGGCCTCGGTTTCGGCGGTCAGCCGGTTGGTCTGTGTCACCAGTTCGTCGATCTTGCGGCGATGCGCGGCGTAGGCCTTCGATATCTTGCCGTAGGCGGCGTCCGCCGCCGGCTTGTCGCCCCGTTCCAGCGCCGGGATGAAGGCGTCGAAGGTCAGCGACAAAAATTCCCTCGCCGGCGCGTCGGCGCCCTTGAGCAGCAGGTCGCGAACCGTCGGATCGAGTTCCTGCCGGCTCCAATATTGATGGCGGTCCTCGTAATCCTTGCGCAGTTCAGCCAATCGCCGCTTGTGCGCGCCGACCTCGCCGGGGGCGTTGACGGCGAGCGTCGTTTCCAGGAAGGCTTCCAGCAGATATTCCGGCGGCGGCAAGATGTCGGCCACCAGATCCTTGCCGAGCACGACGCGGTCATAGACCGGGCCGCCGACCCTGAGCTTGTGCAGGCTCAGCCAGGCGGTGGCGGAATTGAGCAGGCATCCCAGGATAATAACGGCGCCGACGATTTTTCCGGCGACGGAAATCCGGGTCAGGGCTCGATTCATGGAAGGCCTTTCGCGTTGTCCGCAGCAGAATCTAACCGATGCGATCCGTTCGGCCGATTTGAAACCGGCGGCCTTGCCCGAAGCTGGTTCGACGATCGGCGACCGTCCTCGATCCTGGAACAAAAAGTCATTGCGGGGAGACGGGCGAACCGCCTTGCGCGGGAGCGACCGCGCGGCGAATGACGCCCGCATGGGCCGTAGGAAAAATGCCGCATAGGCCGCGCCAATCAGACATTTAGATTATCTAAAACCGGATTTTCGTTTTTTAATTTTCTTTTTCGTGAACGGAGGATCATTGTGCGCCTCAGGTCGCCGAAAGAGCGAGCCGGGAGGACGCACCGAAGATGAGCATTGACGCGCAGGTTCGCCACACAGAGGGCGAAAGCCTTGAGTCTTATCTGAACTTCTGGAGCGCCGCCGACAAGGGTCGAGGTTCTGTCGCTGCCGTGATCGCCGCGCTGGCGGAGGCGGGCGCCGCCATCGCCGCCGTAATTGCCTCCGGCCCGCTGCTGGGCGCGATGGGCGCCGAAATCGGGCAGGCCAACGCCGACGGCGACAAGCAGCGCAAGCTGGACATATTGGCTGACGAGGCGGTGGTTTCGGCCTTGCGCCGAACCTCGACGGCCTATTACGCCTCGGAAGAGGAAGAGGCGATCGTGACGCTCAACGCCGATGGCGATCTGGCTGTCGCCGTCGATCCGCTCGACGGTTCGTCGAATATCGAAGCCAATATTTCGGTTGGCACGATTTTTTCAGTTTTTCCGGCGTCCCCGGCAGGCGCTACGGCGTCGTTTTTCCGGCCCGGCGAAGAACAGTCGGCAGGCGGCTATATTGTTTACGGTCCGCATACGTCCTTCTTGTTCACGCTTGGCGAAGGCGTCGCCTATTTCGTGCTCGATCCGGCGACGCGAACCTTCCGGCTGATTTCGCACGGGTTGAAAATCGCGCCTTCGACGCGCGAATACGCCATCAACGCCTCCAATTACCGCCATTGGCTGGAGCCCATCCGCACATTCATCGACGATTGCGTCGAAGGGTCAGAGGGGCCGCGCGGCAAGGATTTCAACATGCGCTGGGTGGCGTCGCTGGTGGCGGAAACCCATCGCATTTTCATGCGCGGAGGGGTGTTTCTTTATCCCGCAGATCAGCGTGCGGGCTATGAACAGGGCCGTCTGCGCCTGCTTTACGAAGCCAACCCGATCGCCTTTCTGGTCGAGCAGGCGGGCGGCGCGGCCACCGACGGCGCCGAACGTGTTCTGGGCAAAAGCGCTGCCAGCTTGCACCAGCGCACGCCGCTGGTTTTCGGTTCGGCCGAAAAAGTCGCCCGCATCGCCTCCTATTACAATGATTCCACTTTCAACCGCTCGCGGCCGCCGCTGTTTGGCGAACGTGGTCTGTTTCGCTCCTGAGGCCTAAGAAAATGTCCGTCAAATATCCCATCATTTCAGTCGTCGGCTCCTCGGGCGCGGGCACCAGCACGGTAAAATTCACCTTCGACCAGATTTTTCGGCGCGAAGGCATCGTCGCCGCTACGGTCGAGGGCGACGCCTACCATCGTTACAACCGCGCCGACATGAAAGCCGAAATGGCGCGACGGCGCGACATCGGCGACCAGACCTTCAGCCATTTCTCGATCGACGCCAATTTGCTCGCGGAACTGGAAAGTTCCATGAAAAGCTACAGCGAGACCGGCAGGTGCATGTCGCGCACCTATGTGCATGACGCGCGCGAAGCCGAGGCGCATGGCGTGGCGCCCGGTCATTTCACCGACTGGCGCGAAATTGGCGAGGGTTCGAACCTTCTGTTTTACGAAGGCTTGCACGGCGCCTTGAAATCCGACGGCATCGACATAGCGGGCTATCCCGATCTCAAGATCGGCGTGGTCCCCGTCATCAATCTGGAATGGATTCAGAAAATCCACCGCGACAGTTCTTCGCGCGGTTATTCGGCGGAGGCCGTTACCGACACGATTCTGCGCCGCATGCACGCCTATGTGCATGTCATCACGCCGCAATTCACCCAGACCGACATCAATTTCCAGCGCGTGCCGATCGTCGATACGTCGAACCCGTTTATCGCGCGCTGGATTCCGACGGCTGGCGAATCGCTGGTGGTCATCCGCTTCCGCAATCCGCGCGGCATCGATTTTCCCTATCTGGTGTCGATGATTCAAAACAGCTGGATGAGCCGCGCCAATTCCATCGTCATTCCTGGCGACAAGCTCGACATCGCCATGCAACTCATTCTCACGCCGATGATTCTCCGGCTCCGGGAGCGCAGCGACAGGGCGAGATGAGGCGTCGCCAGCCAGCCGGCCGCATACTGTCGAAAGGCGGAATGGCCTCTTTGAGTTGAATGCTTGCGAAGAGTTGAATGTTTGCGAACACTTGGAGTCGGGCGGTTCCGGCGTTTTACGCGACGCAGGGGTCGCCTTGCAGCGAAGGGATTTTTCGAAGATGAGCGAAACAGTGCTTGCCGAACGCGCCGGGACGAAACCCGCTTTCAAGGACATGGCCAACGCCATTCGCGCCCTTGCGATGGACGCGGTGGAGAAGGCCAAGTCCGGCCATCCCGGCATGCCGATGGGCATGGCGGATGTTGCAACCGTGTTGTTCACACAATTCGTCAACATTGATCCCGCCGATCCGGCCTGGCCCGATCGCGACCGTTTCGTCCTGTCCGCCGGCCACGGCTCGATGCTGCAATATGCCCTGCATTACCTGATCGGCTATTCCGACATGCCGATCGAGGAATTGCAGAAATTCCGCCAGCTCGGCTCGAAAACCGCCGGCCATCCGGAATATGGCCATGCATTGGGCATCGAGACGACCACCGGCCCGCTCGGCCAGGGTCTCGCCACCGCCGTGGGGATGGCGCTCGCCGAACGGCTGCTGAATGCGCGCTATGGCGACGATCTCGTCGACCATTACACCTATATCATCGCCGGCGACGGCTGCCTGATGGAGGGCATTTCCCACGAAGCCATCGACATGGCCGGCCATCTCCAACTCGGCAAGCTGATCGTGCTTTGGGACGACAACCATATTTCCATCGACGGCACCACCGCGCTTTCCACCTCGACCGACCAGATCCGCCGCTTCGAGGCTTCCGGCTGGCGGGTGGCGCGAGTGGACGGCCATAATCAGGCTGAGATTTCCGAAGCCATCGCCAAGGCCCGGGCGCAAAGCGACAAGCCCTGGATGATCGCCTGCCGCACCATGATCGGCTTCGGCGCCCCGACCCGCGCCGGAACCTCCAAAGCGCATGGCGAGGCGCTCGGACCCGAAGAAATCGCCGGCGCCCGCGAAAAACTTGGCTGGCCCCACGAGCCCTTCGTCGTGCCGGAGCCGATCCTGACCGAATGGCGCAAAGTCGCGCGGCGCGGCGCGGAAGCCCATGCGAAATGGAACGCGCGGCTTGCCGCCTCGCCCAAGGGCGCGCAATTCACGGCCCAGGTTTTCGGCGACCCGCTGCCGGCGATCGACGCCGCCCTGAACGAGTTGAAAGCCAGACAATTCGCGGAAAAGCCGAAAATCGCCACGCGAAAAGCCTCGGAAATCGCGCTTGGCGCGATCAACGCCGCCAGCGATGTCACCATCGGCGGCTCGGCCGATCTGACCCATTCCAACCTGACCATCACCAAGGGCATGGAATCGGTGCGGCCCGGCGAGTTTGGAGGCCGCTATATCCATTATGGCATTCGCGAGCACATCATGGGCGCGGCCATGAACGGCATCGCGCTGCATGGCGGCTTCATTCCCTACGGCGGCACATTCCTGGTCTTCGCCGATTATGCGCGCGGCGCGATCCGCCTGTCGGCGCTGATGGGACAAAGGGTCGTCTACGTACTGACCCATGATTCCATCGGTCTCGGCGAAGACGGACCGACCCACCAGCCGGTCGAACATCTCGCCGCCTTGCGCGCCATGCCCAACCTGCTGGTCTTCCGGCCGGCCGATGCGGTCGAGACAACCGAGTGCTGGCAAGCGGCGCTGGCGCAAAAGGACGCCCCTTCCGTTCTCGCCCTGTCGCGCCAGGCTCTGCCGGCCTTGCGCTTGGGGCCGGGCCAAGAAAATCGGTCGGCGAAGGGCGCCTATGTCCTGCGCGAGACCGACGGCGCCCGCGACGCGACGCTGCTGGCGAGCGGCTCGGAAGTCGAGATCGCCATCGCCGCCGCAGACCTGCTCGCCGAGCAAGGCGTCAAGGCGGCGGTCGTCTCCATGCCCTGTTGGGAATTGTTCGAGCGGCAAGGCGACGACTATCGCCGAACCGTTCTGGGAACGGCGCCCCGCGTAGGCGTCGAGGCGGCGCTGCGCTTCGGCTGGGATCGCTGGATCGGTGAAAGGGGCGCCTTTGTCGGCATGCACGGTTTCGGGGCCTCGGCGCCGGCGCCCGACCTATACAAGCAATTCGGCATCACGGCGGATGCGGTCGCCGCCGCCGCGAAATCCCTGCTGGCTTGACGCGACGCCCGGTCCGATCGTCGCGATCGGACCGGCGGCCGGAACCGGCCGAACATGAAATTGACATTCGAGAGCAGCCGCGCGGCCAGGCCTTGCGCCGCGCATGAACAAAATGCCGTCCCGGGCGGACGGCGCCAGACAGGAATACCAACATGGACCAGTCAGATCGTTACGCCAATTTGGCGCTTAAGGAACAAGACCTGATCGCCGCCGGCAAGCATGTTCTTGTCGCCTATATCATGAAGCCCAAGCCGGGCTTTGGAACCTATCTCCAGGCGGCGGCGCATTTCGCGGCCGAATCCTCGACCGGCACCAATGTCGAAGTCTCGACGACCGACGATTTTACCCGCGGCGTAGACGCCCTCGTCTATGAAATCGACGAGGCGAGGGAGGTCATGAAAATCGCCTATCCGCTGGCGCTGTTCGACCGCAACATCATCGACGGACGCGCGATGATCGCCTCCTTTCTGACCCTGACCATCGGCAATAACCAGGGCATGGGCGACATCGAATATGGCAAGATGCACGATTTCTATGTGCCGCCCGCCTATCTGAAACTGTTCGACGGCCCCTCGACGACAATCAAGGATCTTTGGCGCGTGTTGGAGCGTCCCGTGGTCAACGGCGGCTTCATCGTCGGCACGATCATCAAGCCCAAACTGGGCCTGCGCCCAAAACCCTTTGCCGACGCCTGCTATGATTTCTGGCTTGGCGGCGACTTCATCAAGAACGACGAACCCCAGGGCAACCAGACCTTCGCGCCGTTCAAGGAAACCGTTCAACTGGTCAATGACGCCATGATCCGCGCCCAGGATACGACCGGCCAGCCAAAACTGTTTTCGTTCAACATCACCGCCGACGATCATTATGAAATGGTGGCGCGCGGCGAATACATTCTGGAAACCTTCGGCCCCAATGCCGACCATATCGCCTTCCTGGTCGATGGCTATGTCGCCGGCCCCGCGGCGATCACCACCGCGCGGCGCCGCTTCCCCAAGCAATATCTGCATTATCACCGCGCCGGCCACGGCGCCGTGACCTCGCCGCAGACCCATCGCGGCTATACGGCGTTCGTGCTGTCGAAAATGGCGCGGCTGCAAGGCGCTTCGGGCATCCACACCGGCACGATGAGTTTCGGCAAGATGGAAGGCGAGGCCTCCGACAAGGCCATGGCCTACATGATCACCGACGACAGCGCCGACGGGCCGTTCTATCATCAGGAATGGCTGGGCATGAACCCGACCACGCCGATCATTTCGGGCGGAATGAATGCGTTGCGCATGCCGGGTTTCTTCGCCAATCTCGGCCATTCGAACCTGATCATGACGGCGGGCGGCGGCGCCTTCGGCCATATCGACGGCGGCGCGGCCGGGGCCAGATCCCTGCGGCAGGCGGAACAATGCTGGAAGGCCGGCGCCGATCCGGTCGAATTCGCCAAGGATCACCGTGAATTCGCCCGCGCCTTCGAGAGTTTTTCGCATGACGCCGACCTTCTCTTCCCCAATTGGCGCGAAAAGCTTGGCAAAGCAGCCGCCTGATCAAGGCGAAAAACGACAACCGGCGAACAAAAAGGAATGTCCTGATATGAACGCCTTCGACCGATCGATCAAAATCGCGCCGTCGATTCTTTCCGCCGATTTCGCCAATTTCGGCGCCGAATGCCGGGCTATCGAGGCGCAGGGCGCGGACTGGGTCCATGTGGACGTGATGGACGGCCATTTCGTGCCCAACATCACCTTCGGCCCTTCGACCTGCGCCGCCATCCGCAAACATATTCGCGGCGTGATGGACGTGCATCTGATGATCGCGCCGGTCGATCCCTATATCGAAGCCTTCGTCAAGTCCGGCGCCGATTTCGTCACCGTCCACGCCGAAGCCGGCGCCCATCTCGACCGCTCATTGCAACTGGTGCGCTCCTTCGGCGCCAAGGCCGGCGTTTCGCTCAATCCCTCCACGCCGGCGAGCGCGATCGAATTCGTGCTCGATCGCATCGATCTGGTGCTGGTTATGACCGTCAATCCCGGTTTCGGCGGCCAGAGCTTCATCGCCAGTCAGGTCGATAAAGTGCGGCAATTGCGCGCCATGATCGGCGCGCGGCCGATCCATATCGAGATCGATGGCGGCATTACGCCGGAAACCG
This sequence comes from uncultured Rhodoblastus sp., assembly GCF_903903185.1. Taxonomy (GTDB): domain Bacteria; phylum Pseudomonadota; class Alphaproteobacteria; order Rhizobiales; family Beijerinckiaceae; genus Rhodoblastus. The sequence goes on along the minus strand of NZ_CAIUXT010000230.1, from coordinate 46,021 downwards.
CGCCGCTGGTGGCGGCGGCGGGCGCCGACGTGCTGGTCGCCGGCTCGGCGGTATTCAAAGGCGGCTCGGTCGAAACGCCGGAGGTTTATGGCCGCAATATCGCGGCTATACGCGCCGCCGCCGAAGCCGCGCGCATGAGCGTGGCCGCCTGAGGATGGATGCTGTCGGCCTTATCCCTCACGGTTCAACGAAAAACGCCGGGATCGGCCTGCCATCCCTGATCTGTTGGATGAGGGCGTCTCCCGCCGCGAGCGCTTCGGCGATGGTAACATCCATGTCGAGATAGCGATAGGAACCGAGTCTGCCGACGAAGCTCACGCCGTTGGCGGCCTTGGCGCGCCCGACATATTTGTTGAGCATGGCCTCTTCGTCGGTCTGGCGGATCGGGTAATAGGGAATGTCCGACGCGCCGCAGAAACGGCTGAACTCTCGATAGCAGATCGTGCCCCCGAAATTGTGCTTCTCCCAGGGCGCAAAATATTTGTGCTCCGTGATCCGGGTGAAGGGGACGTCTTCGTCGCAATAATTCAAGACCGCCGTTCCCTGAAAATCTCCCCTGGCGCGGAATGTTTCGAAATCCAGGGTGCGATAGCCGAGGCGGCCAAATTCATGATTGAAATAGCGGTCGATTGGCCCACTATAAATCACATGGGCGAATTTTTCATCCATATCCTCGAACCGCGCGCCAAGCCTTAATTCGAGGTTGGGCGTATCGAGGATGGCTTTGACGATTTCCGTATACCCGTTTTTCGGCATGGCCTGATACGGGTGAGCGAAATAGGAATCGTCGTAGTCGAAGCGCAGCGGCAGGCGTTTCAGAATTGACGCCGGCAATTGTCGGGGGTCGAGACCCCATTGCTTGCGCGTATAGCCGAGAAAAAACGCCTGATAGAGCTCCGGGCCAATCATGTTCAGCGCCTGTTCCTCGAAATTCGCCGGCTGATCGAATTTTTGGGTTTTCGCGGCAATGAAGGCGCGGGCTTCCTCAGGCCCCATCGCCTTCTGGAAGAACTGGTTGATCGTGAGCAGATTGATCGGCAAGGAATATACCGACCCGCCGGTCACCGCCCGCACCCGATGCTGGTAAGGCGCCCATTCTCCGAATTGTTGCACATAGGCCCAAACGCGCTCGTTGCCGGTGTGGAAAATATGAGGACCATAGACATGGGTCATCACGCCGGTTTCGACATCGCGCTCGGAATGACAATTGCCCGCGACAGTCTTGCGCGTGTCGATGACGAGAACCCGATGACCGGCCTCGGCCAGCGCCCGGCCGATTACCGCGCCCGAAAAGCCGGCGCCAACAATGCAAAATCTCAAGGGGCGCATATCCTGAAGCCATCGCAGTTGAAAATTCGACCGCCCGACGCGATGTGTTGAGGCGTCGAAGCGTGACCGCGCCCAACATAAGATCGGTCGTCCATTGTGTAACGCAATTTGACGCCTATTGCGCGCCGCTTCAAATGGGCGACGGAATGACCGAGGCGGGTTTCGACGCCTTCGCTTGATGTTTTTGGCCGGCCATCTTGATTGAGCTGCAATCGAGGATCAGGATGTCTAGGTTCGACCCTCGGCATGGGAGGTCGCTGTGGTGTTGTCGCGAAAAGCCATTCTCGTTTCGGCGGCGCTTCTGGCGTTTTCGACTCCTGTGAGCCGCGCCGGGGACAGGCTCGCCCGGAGTTTCGGCGAGGGGGACGATCATGGCAGCGTCGGCCTTGCCGTCGACGCCGGCGACGACGCTGAACTGGAGGGTCCGCGGGCGATCTATTCCGGCGACAAGGGCGAAATCTACCTCCTCGACCAGATCAACCGGCGCGTTCTCAAATTCGATCCGAACAATCCGCAACAGCAGACCCAGGCGCTGGAGCTTCCGGACGACCTCGCGCCGACCGATCTGGTCGTAGCCAATGGCGACATTCATGTCTGGGATGGCAAGGTCGTGACGCTGGCGGCGACCGGGCGCGAGGATGCGCCGACCCGTGGCCTGTCGATCACCCGTTCCACCGAAAAACCGGATGAAACCACGCTTTCGGCCTTCGCCCAGATGGGCTCGGTCGATCCTTCCGACGAGCCGGAGGGAATTTCCCGCGGCCTCGGCTCGAACGAGCGCAACAAGCAATTCGTCGCCTCGCGCGGGCGCGGCGCCGTGGTCGCCGCTTTTGCGCCGCTTGAGGGCGACTCCGGCGTCCGTATCGCCGTGACGCCGCGCGGCGGCGGCGCGCCGCTGGCGCGGCTCGATCTGCAGGTCCGTAGCCGGCTCGGCGCGGCGGAGCTGCTGGAAATCGACAAATCGGGCCGCTATTACGTTTTCGCCGAGGAAATTCCGACCGGCGGCGAAGAATCTTCCTTCGCCTTCGTTGTACGATTTTCGCCGTCGGGCGCGCTCGAAGGCGTCTATGAATTGCCGCTGGCGCAAAATGTCGGGCTGTCGCGGCGCTTCGTCACGGTTTCCCCCGATGGCGACGTCTATTTCCTGCGCAACCGCAAAGGTTCGAGCGACGTGCTCGGCGTCGGCTTTCGCGAAATTCGCAAGAGCAAGATCATCGACCTCGGCGTCGGCGGCGGCGCGTCCAGTTTCGCTTTGACCGATTTTCCCTCGCTCAAGCGCACCAACGCGGCGGTGCGGCCGCTGACGCGCCAGCAGGTGATCCAGACCGGAATGGAATTCGCCAATGTTCGCTGGCGGGTCAGTCCCTCCGCCTATGGGCGCGATCCCGATACGGCCTGTTCCGGTTTCAACCGCATCCGGCGCCCCGGCTATATGCATGGAAAAGTCAATCAGGAAGTCGTCGGCGTTCCCTATTGCTGGGGCTGCCATGGCAGCCTCGCCAATTTCGCCGCCTGGGTCCAGCGCGGGCGGCTCGCGGGCAATGTCTGCACCCATAATAATCCGCGCCCCGACGTCGGCGGCGTCGATTGCTCGGCTTTCGTCAGCGCCGCCTGGGGCCTGTCCACCCATTTCACCACCATCGCCATTCCCGCCATCGCCCGGCAATTGCCGAGCGGCTGGGATCTGCTGCCCGGCGACGCGCTGAACAAGCCGGGTTCGCATGTGATGCTTTTCGTGCGCTTTACCCCGGACAAGAAGGCCGAAGTGCTTGAATCCTCGACCGGCGGCTGCAACGGCAAGGTCTGCCGCAATATTTATCCGCTGGGTTCGCTGCTCGCGCGCGGCTACCGGCCGGTGCGCTACCGTGCTTTGCTGGCGGACACGACGGCGGCGACCGACGCCGCGAAGCTGGACGCGGCGACGCCGCAGGGGAAGACCAAGGGAAAGTGAAGAGGCGGCGGCTTGTTTCCTTGCGCCGTGGGCCGCGACTTTCCGACGCCGTCGATCGTTTCACGAGATTTTGAGGCCCGGCCCCAAAAAAATTTGGATTGCATTGGCAATTGGGAGTATTTTACGCGTGCTTCCGAATTGCGACCGGAGGGGCTCAACAGGCTGGGGAAATGAAGGCGAGGGTCAATATCGCCGTTTTGGCTGTGAGCGTCCTGTTCTGGGCGCTTTTCGGCGTTGCGGCCTATGCCGACAAGAGGGTCGCGCTCATCGTCGGCAATTCCGATTACGCCCGCGTGATAAAACTCGGCAATCCCGAAAATGACGCGCACGACCTCGCCGACGCCCTGCGCGGCCTGAATTTCGAGGTGATTTTCAAGATCAATGTCGATCAGCGCGGTCTCGGGGCGGCGCTCGAAGAATTCGAGCGCAAGGCGCAGGGCGCCGACACGGCGCTGTTCTTCTTCGCCGGTCACGGACTGCAATTCCGGGGGCAGAATTATCTGCTGCCGGTTGACGCCGATCTCGAAGACGAAGTCAGCCTCAAATATAACACGCTGGCGATTGAAAAAGTGCGCGAGGCGCTCGATTCCGCTAGCGGCGTCAAGATCATGATTCTCGACGCCTGCCGCAATAATCCGCTGTCGGACAAGCTCGTCACCCGCACCGCCGGCCTGAGCCGCAGCGCCGCGCTGACGCGCGGTCTGGCGCGTCTCGACCGCACCGAGGGCATGGTGGTCGCCTATGCGACGCAGGCCGATCAGGTCGCTCAGGACGGCGCCGGCCGCAACAGCCCGTTCTCTTCCGCGCTGGTGCGCCGGCTCAAGGAGCCCAATCTCGAGATCGCCACGTTGTTCCGGCGCGTCGCGCAAGACGTTTACGAACAGACCGGCGGCCGGCAAAGGCCGGAATTGTCGATCTCGCTGTTGCAGGATTTCTATCTGAACATCCATGATGACGATTCGCGCCAGTGGCGGCGGATCGGCCCCAACGCCAGCGAGGCGGAACTTCGGGATTTCATCGCCAAATTTCCGTCGTCCCCTTACGTGCGCGACGCCCAGAGCCGTCTCTACGTGCTCGACACCGTCCGCCAGGAACGCGACGCGATGAACCAGCGCATCGCCGCTTTCGAGGCCGAAAAGAAGGAATTCCTGAAGCGCGAGGCGGAACGCCTGAGCGCCGAACAGCGCGAAAAGGAGCGTCGCGAAAAGGAGCGCGCCGACGCCGACCGTCTGGCCATCGAACGGCAGGACAAGGAGCGCCAGGAAGCCGAACGCCGGCAGGCCGAGCGGGTCGCCTTTGAAAAGCGCGAGCAGGAGCAATTGGCGAAGGCCCGCCTCGCAGCCGAAAAGCTTGAGGCCGAGCGGCAGGAAGCCGCCCGGATCGCGACGGAAAAGCTGGAGAAGGAGCGCGTCGCCGCCGAAATGCGCGAACAGGAGCGGCTCAGAAACGCCCAATTGGCGGCCGAGAAGGCGGAGAAGGAGCGGCTGGCGGCCTTGAATCTGGCCATCGAGCGCAAGGAAAAGGAGCGGCAGATCGCCGAGGAGCGGGAGCGCCAACGCCTGCTGGCCGAACAACGGGCTGCGGAGAAGCTTGAGCAAAAACGTCTCGCTGAAGCCGCGCGCGAGGCCGAAAAGCAGGAGGCTCAGCGGCTGACCGAGCAGAAGCGCGAGACCGAAAGGCTTGAAAAGGAGCGCGCCAGAATCGCGGCACTTGAGCAGGAAGATCGCAAAAAGGCTGAAATCGAGGCGGAAAAGCTCGAAAAAGACCGCGTCGCCGCCGAATTGCGCGAACAGGAAAAGCGCAAGAGCGCTCAACTGGCGGTCGAAAAGGCGGAGCAGGAACGGCTTGCGGCCTTGAGTCTGGCCAACGAGCGCAAGGAAAAGGAGCGGCTGGCGACAGAGGAGCGGGAGCGCCAACGCCTGCTGGCCGCACAGCAGGCGGCGGAGAAGCTGGAGCAAAAACGTCTCGCCGAGGCCGCGCGTGAGGCCGAAAAGCAGGAGGCGCAGCGGCTGGCCGAGCAGAAGCGCGAGGCCGAAAGGCTCGAAAAGGAGCGCATAAAAATCGCCGCGCTCGAACAGGAAAATCGCGACAAGGCGGAAATGGAGGCGGCGAAGCAGAGGCAAACGGAGGCCTGCGTCCGTGAAAACGCCGATTTCACCCGCCTTGTCGGTGAAAAGCAGCCGGACGCGCTGCAAAAGCTGAAGACGCAGGTCAGCTGTCCGGGGCTTGTTGCGTCGATCGACAAAGCCGTGGCGAAGTTACTGAAAGCGCAAGAGCAAGCCTGCGTCGCCGAAAATCGCGCTTTGCGCAAAATCGGCGCAAACGATCTGACCGCGTTAAAGGTTTTCGTCGGCGGCGCGACCTGCGATGGGGCGCGAAAGACGGCGGGAGAAGGGGTCGGCAGGCTCGAAGCGGAAATCGCCAAAATTGAGGCGGCTTGCACAAGCGAAGGCGAGCGGCTCGCGGCGATCATGGCCAAACAATCGGAAAAGGATCAGCTTTATTCGGAATTGACCGCTTTGCAGGCGCAATTGTTGTGCGCCAGGCTGCGCCCGACCATCGCCGACGCGCTGAAATCCTTTGCGCCGAAACAGACGCCGGATGTCGATACGCCAGACCAGATCAAGACCGCTCAAATCGAGCTTGGCCGCATCGGATGCTATTCCGGCAAAATCGATGGCGCGCTGTCCGCGAGCACCAGGACGGCTTTGCAGAATTATTTCCAGGCGCAAGGCAAAAGCGATGGTCCGAAGGGCGTCAACGACGACCTGCTTGGAGAGTTGAAAGGGCAGCCGGTAACGGTCTGCAAGGAAGGCGCGATCGTCGCCAAGGTTCCGGAACCGGACCAGGAACCCAATGCTGTCAGGCCGAAGCGTCTGAGCCCCGCCGTCGAACCGCAGCGCGAGGAAACGGTCAAGCCGAGGCGGCGTCACCCTGTTGCGCGCGAGGAGCCCGACGAACCGGCGCCGCCGCGCAAGGCGCACGCGTCTCGTCCCGAGCGCCCACAACGTGCGGCTGCGCCTCACGCGGTCGTCCGCAATCATGCAACGGCCCGGCCTGCCACCGCGCGCCCGCCCGGACCGTCGGCGGCCAGTCATTCGCATAGTCCAGGGATGATCGGCGGCGGTTACTGAGCCGTCGCGAAGCCAGCAAAAAAGCCGCCTGGAAAGGCGGCTTTCGATTATCGGGATCCCCTTGGTCGAGGCGCGTCAGTAACTAACCCCAATCATAAGCATTTTGCCGTGCGGGCGAGAAGGCGTTGAGCTATTATTCTCGTTAAAAGCGATGCGGTCCGCTCTCTTCTGAGCATGAACGCTTGTTTTCGGCTTGGTTTTTCCCAAAGCGGATGGCGCGACCGGGCGGGGAGGCGCGACGTCAATTGGCGGCGCCTGCGAGACGAACCGATCCGCTGCGGGCTCCGCTTGCGCGACTGACAATGCATCGACCGTCGAGTCGTTTTTCGCGCTATTGCCCGGCGCTTCCGAATTCACCGGAAATGCCTCCGCCGGAGCGGCAAGCAGAAAGGGCGCGGGCGCAACGGTTTCGGCGAAGGCCACAGCGCCGAAAGCCAGCGTAAATATGCCAACCACGCCACCCATTACAGTGGATTTGATTTTGGACATTGTTTCAACCCTCTAATGGCAGTCTACCTCTTAAAATGCGGAATTTCCATGGCCTTGCGGAAAAAAGTTTCAGCGAAGGTTAACCGGCCGCAGCCCTTTTCGGTCAATCATCAAAATATTGATTTCGGCGCTGGGGACATAATTATCGGCGCGCATCTCGAACGACGTCTCGGAAATCTTTTTAAGTTCTCCAGCGCAAAACGACAAAATTCGTTGCGTAGACTCCTTGTCCACGACCAATTTATAGTGCGTCGCCGGGATAGATGACGCCGAATACATTTTGGTCTTCAGGTGAAGCCGCAGCTCCTTGACGCCGTTGACGTTGGCTTCTTCAACGCCGGCAAGCTTGTCCAATCCATTGAGAAAGGCTTCGTCGACGCAAAAAGTCGCGCGCTTGCCGCGCACATCGGCCTCCAGCCCTTTTTGATCGCGCAAGGGCTTTCTCAGCACCGTGTCTGGACCGACGCCGACGCTGGGGCGGTACTGCAATTCGATCCGGATCGACCCGGCAGGCGGCACCACCACTCTCCGCGTTGAACTGGTCTTGACCGTCCATGAAGGAAAGAACAGCGGCTTGCCGTCGATGCTGGTCCCGGACTCGACGATCAATCCTTGCCCGACAAGCTTGTCGCGAAGCTCGGGCGCCGTGTCCGCGAGCTGGTTCTGAAATTGACCGACCGGCACAAGAGCGACCTTGGTCTGGCGCAGCAGGTCGGTCACGTCCTTCCCATCCAGCAGGGCCCGCTGGGTAATGGCGAAAGGCGCCGCCGCTCCGTCGATGCGGACCGTGGCGTTCAGAAAATTGACGGGATCGGAACCGGGAATGGCGTATTGCGCGTCCGGATCGGAAAAATCGAGTTCGGGAAATCGGAAACCAAGCACAAGTTCCAGTGGAATGGCGCCTTTGTTCGAAACAATGTAGCTGAAAGTCGATCTGGTAGGCGTAAGCCGGACCTCTTCGGAATCGAGGACAAGAGCCGCATTGTCCGAAACTTTCAGAAACTCGATTCCGCCGGTCGCAAGCTCCGTCAAGGATTCCGCCGCCAGCGCCGCGCCGCCGATCAGGAACGCCACCCCTAAAGCGATGGCTTTCGGCACTTTTGTCTTCCAATATCGCATCTTTCCCTCATCGACGGCCAAACTGGACGATATCGCCCCTGAGGCGCTCCCTGGACGTTAAGCTTTCGAGCGCAGGATTCCATCCTTATAATACGGGTTTGTCGCGCGAAGTAATGGAGGCCGACATGCCGCTACAGGTCATCAGCCAGTTGGGAATGTGCATCTGCACGATGGGCGTCGCGCCGACGCCCATCGTCGTGACCAGCAATCAAACCGAATTTTGCTGCGGGCAATTTTCGGCCACCATCATGGACTTTATGCCGATAACGAACATCACGCCGTTCGGGACCTGCACGACGCTGACGGCGGCGGCAAACGGGGTTCCAACCCCTTGCGTCCCGGCGACTACTTCGCCATGGACGACCGGTTCGCCCACCAACAGCATCCAGAAAATGCCCAACCTGCGCGACTGCGACACCCTCGTCTGCATGATCGGCGGCATGATCTCGATCCAGTTCGCCGGCCAGACGCAGGTCGATGTCGACTGAACCTCAGCGAATGACATAGAAATGCGCGACGAACGAGAGTTTTGGCTGCTGAAACTCTCCTGTCCCTTCGGCCGGCACGATCCTCAATCCATTGGCCGCGTCGCGAAGGAATTCCGCGGCGCCGGCCTGTCCGGCAAGCTCGGGCGGAACATCGGGAAGATCGACCATTTCCAGAGGCGTTTCACTGAAAATCGCCATGACCATGCCAATGCCCCTCGGGGCCGACGCCACAAATTCATAAGTCCGGGAGCCGGCCTGCGGGATGGTCACCAAGGTTTTGGCCGGGATCTGGTTGCTTTCCGCGATGGGCCCCTGAGCCTTTGCAAGCGTGAGAAAATTGGGAAAAATCTGGGTCAGTCTGCCGGTGGCGTCGACATCGACGAGGATCACATAACCCTTTTTCCTGGCGCCGACGCGGAAAGACAGTCTGGTTCCAAGCGGCGCGTCGGCGGAGGGGGACATTTCCATCGTCAAATCGACCATATTGGTCAATCGCGGGTCCTGGGGCGCGGTCTGCGGCGTTGTCGCCTCCGGCGCCGCCTCGGATTTTGGCTTCGATTCGGGGCCTTGAATGCGGACGGCGCGCGAAAGTCCTTCGGATGGCGCCTGCGCCCCGCATGCGGTAGGCGCCGCGCCCGCGAGAACAGCGAAGATCAGCAAGGCATGGCGCATGGCTCAAGCTTTCATGGCGTGGTGAAAAGGCCGACGAAACCCACCCGCAATCCTTGCGATTCCTCTCTCGACAGCACATCCGACAGGCGCTCGGGGCTGATCTGGCGGGAGGATTGCCGCAGCAGGCGCTCCAGTTCCGTCAAACGCTGGTTGGCGGTGATGGCGATGATCAGATCGGCGCCATAAGGTTCGCGAACCTGGAATTCGACGCCATATTTCGGATCGGACCGCTTCGGCGGATCGGAACCGAGCGGATAGAGCAATTGAACATTGCCATTGCCCGACAGATTGAACAGCACAAGATAGCGGTCGGTCAACTGCTCGACCTCGATTTCAATCCGCGTGCCCTTGGTGTGCAACTCGTCGCTGGGCAGCAGCCGGATGGCTTGCGCGCCGCGCGCCGCGCGCTGTTTCAATCGGTCCAGCGCGATGGTCCGCTCGACCACTCCGGGCAGTTCGGAGGCGGCGATGTTGCGGGCTATGACGTCCGCCCCCTCCAGAACATCATTGGTCCGGGGATCCCAAACCAGATCCGGATTGGCGTTGGGCGCAACCAGCGTGACCGGCGACTTGCGCTGGAGATCGGCCAACAAGCCGTTCTGCCCGTTGAGCGCCGCCACCTTGATGGTGTCGCGCCCGGCCGGGGGGCGCAGGCCGGGACGCGGCGCCGCGAGCGCGTCCGGATTTGGCCTGCCTGCGACCGGCGGCGCGTCGGCGATGGGCCGGTTGGCCGGGGGCGCCGCCTCCAGCGGCTGATCGACCGGCGAGATCGTCAAGCCGCCATCCTTGCCGGTCCCCGATTCGACGGGGCGAATGGCAATGCCGCGCGTCAATTCGACGACGACGTCGCGGCCGGCGTCCTCGCGCGATGGGCCTTCCAGCACCACGATCTGGCGCTGATCGCTCATCTGGTGGGCGATCTGCTTGATGTAATCGTAAAGCGCCCCAACGGTGAGCCGGCCGTCGCCCTTGAGGTCCGCCGCGCCTTCCAGCGCCCGGGCGAAGGCGTAGGACAATCCGCCGCGATAGCCGGCGCCGGGAATTTTGACTTCCGCGACGCGCGAATGCTTGTCCGCCGCCGCGAGCACCAGCGATCGCCTGAAATCGGACGTCGATGGAAAGGAATCCGCGCGCCCGGCGACGCTGACCAGACGATCCTCGACCGGCGTGTAGGCGACGCAACGGTAGATCGGTTCGGCGCCGCGCGGATCGACGCCGCGCGCCAGCCCGCCGCCCGAACAGGCGTCGGCGACGAAAACCGCCCGCCCGCCGGCCGCTTCGATTTTATGGATATAAAAATTGAATTCCCTGCCGAGGATTTTTTCGGACGCACCGTCGGGATTTTTCGGATCGAAGGTCTGCAGCAGAAATACTTCTTCGGTGGCGTCCGGCTGCGACCCGCGCGCCCTTTCGGGCTCTTGCGCTCCAAGCCCGGCGATGGCGATGAAAACCGTGTCGCCGGCGCGCGTCGCGCCGGCCAGCGCCTCGAAGGCCGCAAGCATGGCTTTGCGGTTCGCTTCGCCTTCGAGCAGGAGGCGGACGTCGGCGACGCCGATCCCGCGCAACGCCTGTTCGATATCCCGCGCATCGGCGACGGCGCCGCGCAGCGCCGGCATATGGCGGTAGTGGTCGATTCCGACCACCAGAGCGCGGGAGGCGGCCCATCCGCCGGAGGCCTGGAAAACCAACGCCAGCGACAGCGCCGCCAAAATTCGCAGCTTCATCCTGCGTCCGGCGCAGCGGCGTCCATCCTCGTCCACCGGCGCGTCCGGCGAGCGCAAAGCTTGCCTTTCCCGCAGAATCGCAAAGTCGCGACAAGGCCTCATGGCGTTCAACCCGCTTTCGCCAAAATCTACTCCATTCATTCCATCGCGGCCAGTCGCGCCGCCTATTCGATCAGAAAATAAACGGCGGAGGCGCTGACGCTGGAAAGACCCGTCAATTCTTGCGAAACGGCCTCAAAAAATGGACCGGCGTCGAGCGTGGCGCCCGGTTTCAATTCTGAAATCGGCGCGGAACTCGCCACCGCGATGAGCAGCATCGGGCGGGCTTGCGCTCCTGCTGCTTTCTGCAGCCGCATCGCAAAAGTGCGGCTCGAACCGCCGTCGCGCATTTGCGACGAGACATTGAACGTGCGCCCGTCGTCATCGACGAGGATCAGTTCGAGATGGGTTGAATCGCTTGCCACCGTTCCAGCGAGCACGTCGCCGCTGCGGATGGCGCCGGAGCGCAGTGTCAGCGCCGGTCCGTTGCCGGCGCTTGCGCCGACGCGGCCGAGAAAATCGACGGCGGGGCATTGCGCGCGCGAGACTTGATGGACGTTGATATCCGCCTCGATTTTATTGGCTTGCCTGAAGGCCTTGTCGAAGGCCTCGAAGGGCGCGGCGTCGACGCCGAATCCATCGACCGGCGCGCTTTCTTCGGTGACCTTGGCCGGCGACAGCAAAGCGCAGGCGCCGGGATCATATTGCGCGATGAAGCGGCGCGACTTTTCTTGCGCGCTCAAGGCCGCGTCTTGCGGGCGCGAGGGCGCCGGCTCCAGCTTTGGCGCGGGCGGGGGCGCCGGGGCCGGCTGTTCGAGCCGCCGGTCTTCGCCGGCGTCCTGCTTTGGGCCGGGACGCCCGGAAAGGAACACCCCAGCAAGCACGCCAACGACGGCGAGCGCCAGGGCCAGACCGCCCCACAGCGCCGCGGGCTGGCGTCTTGGCGCCGCCTGGTCGCCCGCCGCGCCGACCGCGCCCGGTTCGGACTTGAACGCGGCCGGCGGGCTGCGCGGACCCGACGGCGCCGGATCGGGCGGCGCCGCCGGCGCCGGCCGCAATCGGACGATCGTGCGCTCTTCGGCTGGAGGCGCCGGTTCGATCCGCCAATCGGCGACTTCGCGCATGGTCTGCGGACGCAAAGCCGGATCGGGATTGAGCATACGCGCGATCAGCGGCCTGAGTTGCGGATAGATCTCCTGCAAGTCCGGCAGTTTTCGTCGCTTTTCGATCACATCGACCTGCGAACCGCCCATGTCCAGCGGCTTGCCCCGGCAGGCGCAGGCGAGCACGAGACCGAGCGAATAAATATCCGAACGCGCGGTGACCTCGCCGTCGAACAGGCCGAGTTGTTCGGGGGAAACATAATTGAACTTGCCGGCGAAGCCGCTGCCGATCACCGTGGCGTCGCCCGGCTTGGTCGAACGCGCGATGCCGAAATCGATGATGCGCGCGGCGGCGAAATCCGCATTGCTGACGATGATATTATCTGGGGAAACGTCGCGGTGGACGATGCCGCGCAGATGCGCGGCGTGCAGGCCGGAGGCGATGCGCTCCTTCAGCGCCATGACTTCGGCCAAAGGCAGCGGACCGTTGCGCAAAATCTCGGACAGCGCCTCGCCCTCGACGAATTCCATCGCCAGATAGGGCCGCTGCAGCAGCGGATCGACCGAGAAAACGAAATAGCGGACGATGGCTTCGTGGTGAATGCTGTGGAGCGCCGAGGCCTCGCGGCGAAACAAGGCGAGCGCCGCATCGTCCTCCGCGAGATCGGTGCGGATCAGCTTGATCGCCACGACATCGCCGGTCTGGATCGCATGTCCACGATAGACCTCTCCCATCCCGCCCGTCGCCAGCGGCTCATCGATCTCGTAAATGCCGTTGAGCTGCGTCCCCTTGGGGATGGTGGATTTCGTTGCGAAGGACATGCCTCAATCCGACCCTGGCGGCGCTTCGCGTTGCGGCGGCGGCAAGCGACGGGTGCTGTCGGGACGATAGTGTGCAATCACCACCGTGACATTATCCTTGCCGCCGCGCGACAGCGCCAGCTCGATCAGATCGTGGCAAGCGCTTTCGGGTGGACGCCGCGCCGCGATTTTCAGGATTTCATCGTCGGCGACATGGCCAGTCAGGCCGTCGCTGCACAAGACGAACATGTCGCCCGATTCCAGTTCGCCCTCCTGGCGTTCCGTTTCAGGCGTCTCGAACACCCCGATGGCGCGAGTCAGCACATTGCGGCCGGGCCAGACTTTCGCCTCGGCGGGAGTCAGCACCCCTCGATCGACGAATTCCTGCAATTCACTGTGATCGCGCGACAATTGCCGAAGGACGCCCCGGCGGATCAGATAGACGCGGCTGTCGCCGCACCAGACACAGCTGAAACGGGTTTGAAAAACCAGAAGAACGGCGACCGTCGTTCCGACGATCACGCCGCCGTTGCTTTGCGCGAAAGCCCGGATGGCGTCATTGGCCTGCGCCAGTTTGTCTTCGCAGGATTTCACCAAGCCTGCGGCGCTCACCGGCGCGGCAACGGTCGCGAGCGTCCTGGCCACGGCCTGACTGGCGAAAGCGCCGGCTTCGTGCCCTCCCATGCCATCGGCCACAGCCCACAGGCCCACCTCGGGCAGCAAGACCAGATCGTCCTCGTTATGGTCGCGCACATGGCCGGCATGGGTGGCGCCGCCGGTTTGAAACACCGAGGCGAGGTCGCGTCCGCTGCCGATCTGATGATCCATTTCAGGGCGCTCCCGGCTCGAACCGTCCGGTCAGCATGGCGGTGAACACGGCTGGCGACGGCAGGCGCCGACAGGAAATCGCGCAGGGCGCGAAGCCCTCGCCGCCCGCCGTCCACCAGAAGGTCGAGGAGGAAGCGGCGCGCGCCGCATCCGCCGCGCGGGCGAGCGCGAAGGAATTTTCGAACGCCTGGCCCTCGACCGGGGTTTGGTCCGCGTCGCCATCGAGACGCGTCACGCGCCGGTTTTCCACGCGGCGGTTTTCGGCGGGCGATGCGACATTCTCAAAAGCGTGCAGGAGGTCGTCATGGTCCCGGCTTTCCAGCGTCGCCAACAGAAAATCCTCGACCTGTTCGAACCATGGCGATCGGGCGTCCGCTTCTGGTGGGGCCAGCGCCGCCTCTGTTCCCGCGACGGCGACATAGGTCAGCGGAAAATAGCGTCCGACGCCATCCATCGACGGCATGAAGGCGCCCAGAGCCGAAGCGCCGCAAATATCCGCGCCAAGCCAGAACCGCCAGATCGGCGCCGTCAGGAACGCATCGTTCCAGCCGTCGCGCAACGACTCGCGGCTCGCCGCCATGCTGGTTTGCAACCATTGCTCCCAGACGCTCAAAAACCGGCGCGGCGTCGCCACCGCGATAAAATCCCTTCGCGTCCGCACTTTACCGAACAAGGCAGGGCTGACCGGCATTTCATAATCCCGTTGGGCAGCGGAATTCCCGCAAGGCCGTCAATGTGAACGGATTGACGCTCGTGCCGACCGCAATCTGATATTGCAATTCCCGTCCGCCGACAATGAAGCTCGCCACCAGCCGATCGCCCCGCTGCGCCGCGCCGGCGGCGTCGAGCAGCCTGAACAGCGACCAGGCGCCGGTCTTTTCAAGCACCGCCGGGGCCTGGGCGGGCTGCGGCTGGGGCTGAAATTGGAGCCCCGTCGGCGCGGGCGCAGGATCGGCGCTCAAAATGACGGCGGTCCGCCCTCCGGCCGCCGCGCCCGGCCACAACAAGGCGCCCGGCGCGACCGACGTGCCCGCCTGCGTCACCACCGCCATGCCATTGACCTCGAACCGCGCGGTCACGCCGGCGCCGCTGAGGACCGGAGGAAACACCTGCATATTGATTGACGGCATATTGCCGCCGGTGGCGAAAAAAGCGTCCCTGATCTGCGCCGCCCGCTGAAACTGCATCAGCGTCGTACTTGACAAGCTTCGGGCGAAAGCGCTGTCGGCGCGCCAACTCCATGCACGTTTCGAGGTATCGGCATATTTGGCGAGGGATTGCTGGAAATACTTGTCCAGCACGCCATTCGGAGAAAATAGACGGCCAAAATCCGCCAGCGCGATTTCCGTTCGCGCGGAGCGGTCGAAGGGATAGCGTCCCGGGACCAGCTGCTGACAGACCCCTGTGACCTGATCGCCAAGGGAGCGGGTCAATTGCGCCAGTTCCGAATTATTGACGTCGGTTTCGAACGAGCCGGCGGCCCGGCTCATCATGCCGTTGAACGGCTCGGGCAGACGCGCGGCCTGCGATTTGAGGTTCTGCAATTGCGCCTGCAACTGGGCGTTGGCCTGAGCGGCCTGCGCCGGAACGCTGGTCGAAAGGATCAGATTATCCTTGATTTCGTTCAGCCGCCCGATCAACTGGTCGATGGGGCGCGAGGGCGGGGCGCCCTCCACCCATTCGTGCAACGGGCGGAACTGGCTTTCGATCTGCGAGCCCGGCGCCCCGATCTGCGGCTGGTTCAGCAAAATCGCGCCGGCCGGCGGTTCGCCGTCCTTCTTTTTCGCGCCGGGGCGCTCGCGCGTCAGCGCGGTCTCGTCGCGGATGGATTCCAGCAGCGCGCGCAGCGGCGAGGACGGCGCGGCGAGCGCCGACAAAGTCAGATAGCGCGGCTTGTCGGCGGTGAGCCGCCGTAATTGCAGCTTCGCCAGCGCCGCCTGCCAGGAGGCGATGAACTCCTGCGCATAAAGCTGGTAGATGTCGGCGCTCAGACTGTCATATTGCGACGCGACGGCGGATTGTTCGCCGATCTGGCCCAACACCCATTTTTCATTGCGGGCCAGATCCGCCACCGTTGCGAGTTGATCGAGCAGGCCCCGCTGGAATCCGTTATAGGTGAAGAAGCCGGGGATGCGGATCGTGGCCAGATCGCCGCCGTTTTTCGCCTCGAACACCCGATCGGAATCCAGCCCGCCCGCCGCCTTCGCGTTCCAGTCGGGAATTTGCAACATGCGCGCCTTCGATTTGAGCAGCTGATAGGCCCTCTGGCTGATGCTGAGTCGCGCCAAAGTGCGCTGGCCGTCTTCGAGAACACTGCCGGAGAGATCGACCAGCGGCGCCCGTCCGTCGTCGAGTTCGAGCATGGCGCGCAAATGTTCCTCCAGCGCCTGTCGGCCGGAAGCCTGTCCGGCGCCGGGATGCAGATTTTCCTCCCAGTCCTGCCGCATCCACGACACGATGAAATCATTGTCTGGCTTATGCAGACCGCCAAGCATCATATAGACCTTGAGCCCTTCGTAGACATAGCTGGGGTCATCGCGTTTGGCGTCGAGCGTTTCTTCGAGGCGATAGAGCAGCCTTGGCCGGTAAAGCCGCTCCAGTCCCATGTGATAGGCGTCAACGGCGCTAGATTGAAGACGCGCGCGCTGGCTCAGCCCAAATTTCTCGGCAAGCGGCGCGGCTTCCGCCGTCTGGGCATATCCGGCCGGCATGAACCGCAATTTGCGCAGCAAGGGTTCAACCTTCTGAAAGTCGCGATCCGCGACCAGATCTTCGCTGCGCAAGCCCCCGGCGGCGATTCTGTATTCATTGTCGGAATCGGCGACCGCTTGCGCCAGCGCCAGATTGCGCGAATAGGAAACCCACCAGGCGGCCAGCGCCCCGCCGGCCAGCGCCGCCACGAGGCCGATGGTCGCGGCCTTGACGATGAGCCGCCGGTAAACCGCCCGGACGTCGGTGGAAACCCACGCAGCCTCGCCAACAATCACCTTTTGCAGCAGGTGGGTCAGGAAGAAGCTCTTGCCGAGCCCCGAGAGCATCGAGCCGCGCACTTCCTGCGCGCCAAAATTGCGGACCAGCGACACGATGAGCTGGTCGATCGGCGTGCCCTCCTGCGTGCCGGAAGTGAAATAGAAGCCGCGCAAGGTCGCGTTGGCGTGATAGCGCGTCGGCTCGAAGATGGCGTCGACGAAATCCTGGATTTTTCGCTTCAGCGCAGCCATCTGCGCGGGAAAGCCGTAGAGCGCCACGCGGGGGCCCGGCGCCGGTTCTTCCTGCAGGCGATCGAGCATGCGTTCGTTGAGACGGGTGATCAGCGCATCGAATTCCTCGGGAATCTCACCGACGCAGTTCTTGGTCTTGTCCGCGGTCTGGAAAGTGGCGCCCCAGACCTGCCGGCGCCCCTCCTCGTCGAGGTCGGCGAAAAATTCGAGAAAGCCCGAGACCAGATCGGCCTTGGTGAACAGCGCGTAGACCGGAAAGGCCACCTTGAGTTCGTCATAGATTTCGACGAGCCGGGAACGTATGGCGCGCGCATGGGCGTCGATCTCGTCCTTCGACAGGGTCAAGAGATCCTGCAGGCTGATCGCGATCAGGACGCCGTTGATCGGTTGTTTCGGCCGGTTCTTCTTCAGAAGCTGGAGGAAGGATAGCCAGCTTTTCTTGTCCGCGCGGGCGTCCGAATCCTGGGTCGTGTAGCGGCCCGCCGTGTCGATCAGCACTGCTTCTTCGGTGAACCACCAATCGCAATAGCGCGTGCCGCCCGCGCCCGCCACGGCCTTGGGCGCGCCGCCGTCCCCGGCGAGGGGAAATTTGAGCCCGGAATTGACCAGCGCCGTCGTCTTGCCGGAGCCGGGGGGGCCGATGATGACATACCAGGGCAGATCGTAGAGAAAATCGGCCTTGCCGCCGCCCGCCGCTTTCAGCGTCGCCAGCGCGTCCGTGAGGCGCTCGTTCAGCGCCGCGGAATCGTCCGGGCTTTCGCCCTCGGTCATGCCCTCGGCCAGAGCCTCGGCGCTCTTGCGGCGCCTCCAGAGCGCGAAGCCGCCGAAGCCGGCGACCAGGGCCACCAGCAGGACGATGACGATTTCGCGGACCACTTCGTTTTCGAGCGGTCTGAAATTGCCGAAGGCAATATAGGGACCGGCAAGCCAGACCATGGCCGAAATCGAGCCCAATCCGACGGCGTAAAGCCCGATTCTGGCGATGTCGGACCCGACAGGCGAATTCTTGAACATTCCCCTCGTTCCCTCAAAGAGCGGAACGGCGCCTTGCGCCGCCGCCGAACTTTTCCGCAAGACATTATTTGAAACCCCAGGCCCGGGCGGTTTGGCGAAACCGGTCGGACCAAGGCAAAGCTCAATCGGTTCTCGTCACCAGGACCTCGACCCTTCGGTTCTTGGCCCGCCCTTCGGCGGTCGTATTCGGCGCGATCGGGCTGTCCGGCCCTTTGCCGTCGACCGTCAGCCGGTCCGGCTGCGTCAGTTGCGGCTGGACCAGCGCGGCGACCGCCTTGGCGCGTTCGATCGATAGTTGAAAATTGGACTGGAAGCGGTTTGCCGGGCTCAGCGCGACATTATCGGTATGGCCGACGATGCGCAGCGGTCCCGGCTCCTTTTCGATGATTTCGCCGATGCGCTTCGCCACCGGCAGAAACTGCGGCAGGACTTTCGCCTCGCCGGAATTGAACAGGATCAGGTTGCCGACCCTTATGGCGATCCAGGCCCCCGCCGGATCGACCGAAATGGCGCCGGCCTGGATCTCGGGCGCGAGAGCGGCGCGAATCCTTTGCAGCTGGGTCAATTGCGCGGGCGTCGGCTCCACCTTGGGCGGCGGCGCGGCGAGACGGCGCTGCAAGGCGATTTTCGTTTCCGGATGCAGCCCGGCGGTCTCGGCGGCGACCGCTTCGGTCCTGCCGATCAGTGACGCACGCATGAGGATGAAGCCGCCAAACGCCAGCAATGAAATGAGTCCGGCGATGGCCCAGGTCGGCGCGTGGAAGCGCGATGGCGCGAGCGCCAGCTTCTGCCCTTCCCAATGCGGCGACAGCGCGCCGGCGGCGCGAGAGCGGATTCGGCGCAAGGTTTCGTAGAGCGTGCGCTGGCGCGCCTGCAAATTCGCCGCTCCGCCGCCGCTGGCGCGGTACATGCCCTGGAAACCGAGAGCGAGGCAGGCGTGCTGCAATTCCAGCACATTGTAATTGCCCGCGGGATCGACCGACAGCCGATCCAGTTCCTCGAAGAAACGGACGCCGCCGATCCTTTCGCCGAAGAAGCGGCTCAACATCGAATATTGCGTCCAGACATGCCGGTCTTCCGTCGGAATGTTCTGAACGATGTCGTCGGCGGTGGCGCAGATCAGATATTTGGCGGTCTGGGCCTGTTCCGGCGGCACGCCATGCGCGCGAATATCCTTGTCGAAGAAATTCACCGCTTCCGCCACCTGCTCCATCAGGCTGGCGAACGACGCCCTCAGCGCGGCCACCCGGAGACGTCCGAGCAGCAGCAGCAGGGGCCCCGCCGAGCGCATGATCGGATTGGGATTGGGCGCGACCAATTCGTCGAAACGCAGATCCCGCGCCTGCGGCAGGGAAGACGCCGCCGGTCCGCCGGAACGCTGCGAGACGATCCAGTCGTCGGTTTCGCCGGATGGCGGCGGCGCGGCGGCGTTGAAGGAAGAAGGCGAAGCGGGAGGCGTCTGCGGTGGGGCCGCCGCCGGAAGGCGTCGTCCGGGGTTGGGCCGAAACACGGTGCGTTCATTATCGTCGGAGCCCGAGCCGTCCTTGCCGTTCATCTGGAATCCTCCAGAACGGCCCAGAGTTCGAGTTCGAGCTCAGGCCAATCGCCGGAAAAGTGCATGCCGATCGAGGCCGCCGTGCTGAATTCCTGCCAGAGCGGCGATTTCCGGTCCAGAAAAAAATAGACATGATCGGTGATCGCCCGGATCTGCGGCGGCGGCGTCGGCAGATGCACCAGCGGGACGCCCGGCAGATGGGCGTGAACGATCTCGTTCATCTTGGTGTTTGGCCCGAGCTTGAACAGATTGGGAAACTGGCGCTGAATTTCCGTGAGCGGCAGCCGCGCCGAGACCTCCAGCACGAAACTGGCGTTGCGGAACAAGGAGCGATCGCGGATCGGCGACACGAACGCATTGTCGGCGCGCTCGATGAGTTCCAGCCGGATGGCGCGCCGCCCAAGACGGGCCGAGAGAAAATCCTGCAAATCGCGCAAGACCGGCTCGAACGTGGCTTCGAGATTATTGTGATCGTAGTTGGGATAGCTGCGCGCCCGACGGTCGGTCGTGGTGAAAGTCGCCAGTTCTCCGGCAAGCGAAATCAGCGCCTCATAAAGTCTTTCCGGATGGACATAGGCCGAGCCGCGCAAATGCCGCAACCCCGGAATCGTCCGGTTGAGCAATTGCAGGACGAAATAATCGACGCTTTGCAGACCGCCGCCCGAGGTCGGATCGGCGGCGTAGCGGGACAGTTCCTCCAGCTTGTTCTCGACCCAGCCGGTAATGCGGTCGATCCAGCCGGAGACGACGCTATGCGCGCGGCAAACCAGAACCGGCGGCGCATATTTCTCGTCGAACACCAGCGCCTTGTCCTGGATTTCCAGAATGCGGGCGACGCCGAGATTGAAATAGCCGGGCTTGGGCGTGCGCCGCACTTCATAGGCGAGGCGCGGATAGGCGATGTCGATCTCGTGCTCGTCGCGCAGTTCGGACGTCGAATCGATGAAGGTTTCGCTGCCTTCGAGAAAACGCGAGGCGCTGTCGGAGACGCGATGATCGACTTCGCGGGTATTGGGCGCCGGCGCCGGAATGCACAGCCAGAGCATCTGGTTACCGGCATTCTCGGGAACGTCGATGGGTTCCGGCAGAGGACTGTCGCCGGGAATGTCGAACGGCGTTCCGTCCGGCATGATCCCCACCGCCCGGCGCAGCGCGAATTTGCTTTGTTGCGCGACGTCGCGGTCGATTTCCAACTCCGAAAATCCCCAGGGGTAAGGCGAAATGAAACGGGTGCGGCCATCGACCAGCCGCTCATGGTAGCGATCGTTCTGCTGAAAATGATGCGAGCGAAGGAACAGCCCCTCCCTCCAAATGACCTTGCTGTACCAGGACATCGCCCCCCCTTTGAACCTCCGGCGCGCTCACCGGTCGCCCGCGCGATCGTAAAAACTTCCAAACAGAAACATGAATCGTCCGATCACCCCTTCCGGCTGGCCTTTGGTCATGGCTTGCCATGCCACGACATAGGCGTCCCAGAGTTGCGCCTTGCGGGCCTTGAACAGTGACGTCGGTCCCTGCGGTTTCGGCGCCTCTTTCTCCAGGGTTGCCGGATCGAGCGACTCGACAAGAGTCCGGACCGCTTGCTGCATCGCCGAATAGGTCTGGATCTGGTGCCGCTTCAAATCGGCGAAGCCCGCGCCGACCGCCTTGGTCGCGTCGAGATAGCTGCGCGTCGGCGGACCGAACATGATGCGCAACGCATCCTCCGGACCAGGGGTGAATTTCAGCGGATTATTTTCCTGGGGCTGGATCAGGGTGTGTTCGGAACTGCGCGCCAGACGTTTGGCTTCGACCCGCGCGTGCAGAAGTTTCTGCATTTCGTCGGCCACGACGAGCGCGAACCGCCCCAGCAAGGCGCCGGTTTCTTCGGGGCTGCGATGCGCTAGAGCTTCGAGCGGAATACCCGCTGCGGCGGCAAAAGCGGCCAGCATGGCGTCGGGGGAATCGGTCGCGCGTTTTTGCGGAGCGCCGGTGTGCGATTCTGCGTCGATGGGCGGCCTTGCGGCGGCTGAATCGGGCGGCGGATCGGGCGGCGCTCCCCAGGGACTGTCCAACGGGGCGCCTGAAGGGGACCCGGAGCTTCGGTCCAGCGGGATATCGATCGCGTCATCCTCAAAACCCGCCCGCCGCCTTGGTTCGGGGGCGCGCGGCCCCTCCTTTTTCGGTTCAGGCTTTTTGACGACCGGCGCCCAGTCCATCGCGTCTTCGACCGGCAGGAACTGCGCGCTGTCCGAAAGACGCGGCGCGTCTACCGCGTGCGACAGGAAATCGCCATACACTGGAGTGGACTTGCCCTGCGGCCGCAATTCCCTCGGATCGATCGGCGGCGCAATATCTTCGCCGACATCCCACAGCGAATCGTAAGAAGCCGGGCGGTCGATTTTCGGCCGGCCCGAGTCGCGGTCGCGATCTGGCGGCGGCGGGCCGGGCTGGCCGGTGATCGCCACTGAAATCAGATATTCGCCGATCTGCAGCCGGTCGCCCTGTTTGAGCCGGTAAGGCGATTGAATCCGCGCCGAAGCCCCGTTGACGAAAGTGCCGTTGGTCGAAACATCCACGAGCAGATATTCGCCCGATTGATATTTTATTTCGCAATGCCTTCCGGAGATGAAGCGGTTCGGATCGGGCAAGCTCCAGTCGAGATGCTGGTCGCGCCCGATATCGGCGCTCCTTTGTCCTTCGAGCGTAAAGGACAAAGGCCCGCCATCCGGCAGGCTCGCGTGGTTCTCGATCTTCAATGTCAGCGCCATCGCGCCTTCCCGTTTAACCGATCGTCCGGTGGCCTCAGACGAACTGGGCGCCTTCTTTCAACGTCCGCAACGCCGTTTGGACCCATGAGGCCATGATAGCCTGTTTCCGGTCGCTGGCCAGTCTCGGCGCGGCGGAAAGCAGAGCCACACGCAAGGCTTGCGCGGTCGCCGCCGGCGACGGCGGCATGGGCGCGGCGCCCAAAGGCGCTATGCTGCCGCCGGACCAGCCGGCCGCCAGCGCCACCCACGCCCCCGACAGTTTGGCGCTGGTCTCCAACCCCCGCTCGAGCGCCGAGCGACGCCGCGACTCCTCCGGCTTCAGCGCCCATTCGCGCGCCAGCGTCAGACATGCGCGCTCCGTCGGCTTTGGATCGGTCAGATCGCGCAGCGCCAGACAGGTCCACCAGACGGCTTCGCGCCGCGGCAGCAGATAGGCGCAATAGACCAGCGCCGGCTCAAGACGCCCTTCGGACAGACAGCGCTGGATGTACAGGAGCGAGTCCTCGTCGCTGGTTTCCTCGCCGACTTCCGTCGCGGCGGTGGAAAAGGACGAGAACAGGTCCCGCACCGTGGCGAAGCGGACCCGGCTCATGGGCTCAGTTCCAATCGATTTTCGGTGCGGAAATCGCGACATGGCCGGAGGTGATCTTGATCTCGGTCGGCGTCATTTCGATCGAGCTCGCGCCGCAGGTCAGCTTGATCCCCATATCCGCGCTGGTCTTCAGATTGCCCGAGATCGTAACGGTCTGATCGCCGGCCTGCACCTCGATGGTCTGGTCGCCGGACTGGATCGTCACAGAATCGCTTCCCTGGACCAGCGTGGTTTTTCGCGAAGCCCCTTTGCCGCCCTGGAATTTCGAGCCGATTTCCCAAGTCTCCGAGTTCAATATTTTGACTTCATGGTCCTTTTGCGCCTGCATCCGGATCGTTTCGGAGTCTTTCTTGTCGTCGAACATGAATTCATTATATCCGCTATGTCCGAGCGAGGAGTCCGTTTTGACTCCCGACTGCGTCTTGCTTTCGGGCAGGTCATAGGGATGCTTGTTGTCGCCATTATAAACAGTTCCGACCACGAGCGGACGGTCGGGATCGCCTTCGAGAAATTCGACCACCGCCTCCATTCCGATGCGCGGGATGAACTGGCCGCCCCATTGCTTGCCCGCCCAGACCTGGGCGACGCGCACGCGGCAGGATTTCTTCTGCTTGCGGTCCCAGTGAAACAGCACCAGGATGCGACCGAATTCGTCGACGTCGATCTCCTCCCCGTCCTTTCCGACCACGCGCGCCGTTTGCGGACCGTGGATCACCGACCTCGGCGTCACCAGGGGCGAGCGATAGGGAATCGATGAATCGAGCAATTCATAGGCGCCGGAATAATCGTCCTCGCCCTCGCCCTTCGACCTGTAATGTTGCGCGACATAGGAATGGGACGCGCGCAGAACCAGATATTCGACATTTTCGGCGGCGGTCGGATGACGCTCCAGCTTCGTCAGCCCGCCGGGGAAGAGGCTGATGGCGTTTCCCGTCGCATGGCGGCGACGGTCCTGCGCCTGATCCGCGTCGAGACGCACCTTGGCGAAGGTTTCGCCATTGCTCTGCTCGATATAGGCCCCTGGATAGTCATAGATTTCCAGCTGGCCTTTATTATATTTCGACCCGGCCAACTTGTTGACGTCCAGGTTTTTGCCGGGCTTTTTGAAGTCATAGTCATTCAAATCATATTTGCCGGTCCGGAAACGCCGCTCCGCGGTCCAGCGACTGAAATTCTCCTGATCGCGACGCGTTTGCGCGGCGCCGAAAAAGGGCGTGGCCGCATGGCCGGGAACCGGTTTGTGCGACGATTTCGAATCGGCGAGCACCAGCAGGTGACGGTCTTGCGAATGTTCGAAAAAATAGTAAATCCCGTGCTTTTCCATCAATCGGCTGACAAAATTGAAGTCTGTCTCGCGATATTGGACGCAATATTCCTGGGTTGGAAAACCCGATGTCGTCGAGTCCCGAAAATCGGTGAAGCCGCGGTCGCGAAACACTTGCTTGATGATGTCGAGAGCGTCGAGGGCGTTCTCGTCGCGCCATATCCGGCAATCCGACGTGCGCGACAAAAGCCAGAGCCAAGGTCGCAAAACCATGCGATAAATGAAGAGATCCTCGGTGGAGCCGACCCATTGCGCTTCGACGAGAACGCCGTTGAAATGGCGGTCGGGACCGCTCTTGGTCTTGAGGGTCACGCAGCAATTGTGCCCAAGCGCGGAATCGAAGTCGATATTGTCCTGGCTGCTCACCGCCTCGACGCGATATTCGAAGAGCTCGCCTATTCCTTCCGAACCGTCGAAACGCGTCAGCGACAGCTTGTCCTTGCCGAGGGGACTGTTGAATTCGCCGGGCCGATTTTCCTGAAGCAGTTGTGACATGCTGTCCGCCGCGCAAAGGGCATATCCGCCACCGGGTTGACGATATAGGACCATTTGCCCATAGTCGAGCGCGTCGTAGAGCCTGTGTTCTTAAGCGTGAGTGACAATGACCCTTTCGCTATTCGACGAGCTCAGCCAGCCGATTTCGAGCGAAAGCGCATGCGGCCCCGATCTCGATCTCGAAGGCGACGCCGATTTCATGAATTTTCTCGCCCGCGCGGAAGGGATTCTGCCGGGGACGTTTTTCAAGCGCGACGCCGATGGCGAACGGGAGCGGCCCTTCGAACGCGGGGCGCTGAATTTTCAGGCGGAAATCGCCGCCGCCCGCCAGCTCTTGCAGCGCACAAGGGATATTCGCGTGCTGGTCGTGCTGGCGAAACTCGCCGCGCTCGATCGCAATCTGCCGGATCTGGTCGATAGCGTTGATACGCTGGCGCGGCTGCTCGATGCGCGCTGGGAAGAGATCAATCCGCGCGCCGAAGACGGCGATTTCTCTTTTCGTCTGGCGTCGCTGCAAGCGCTGGACGATATGACGCATATCTGCCTGCCGTTGCAGTTCACCCCGCTGATCCGGCACCCACGTTCCGGCGCCCTGACGTTTCGTCACAAACTTTTGTCCGAGGGGTTGGAGCCGCGCGACGGCGAGGAGGTTCCGGACGCCACGACCATCGATCGCGCTTTCATGGACATTGCTCTCGAAGATTTGATCGCCCAGCGCGACCGGCTCGCGCGGCTCGTCCAGGCCGCGGAAACCATCAAGACGGTAACGATCGATCGGCTCGGCCATCAACAGTCGATCCGGCTCGACTTGCTGCAACAGCTGAGCCAGCAGATCCTCGATTTCCTCGAAGACATTGTCGCGCGGCGCGACCCCGGCTCGGCGCTGCACGCGGACGAGACGTCGTCCACGACGCCTTCGGACGCCGAATCCGATTCGCTTCCCGCCGCGGCCGGGCCGGCCGACGCCATCGCCACGCTCGGCGCCGTCGCCGCCGCGCTGGCCGGAACGGCGCGTTATTTTGCGCGCTCGGAACCCTCGAGTCCCTCTCTTTTGCTGGTCAGACAGGCCGAGCAACTGGTGGGGAAGGATTTCGTCCAGGTCATGCGCATTCTCGTTCCCGATCATTTCGATCAGGCGATGATCGGCATCGGCAAGGGCCAGACCTTCGATCTGCCGATCCAGAGACTTTCGGAGCAGATCGGGGAGGAGGCATTGACCGCGGCGGATGACCCACCGGAAGCCCTCGACATCAGGGACCGCGCCTCCGCGAACGCCGCCTTGCTCAAGATCGAGGCTTATTATGCCCGGTGCGAGCCCTCCAGTCCGGTGCCGTTCCTGTGCGAACGCGCGCGAAAAATCTCGGCTATGGATTTTATGACACTATTGAAGGAACTACTTCCTTCAGGCGCGCTCAAAGCGCCTGACGGAACCTGAACGAAAACGTTTGCCGCGCATTGACGCCGAAGTAAAATGCGGCGATGCTCATGAAGAAATTCCGGTTCGGATCGTCCGAACCCGTGGAAGCGTTTCAGGAGGACTGTTCGCCATGAGCTCGGACAGCGGCCAGAATTTCATTCGGCGCAATCGCGTACCCCGTGTCCACATTGCCTACGACGATCCCTATGATGCCGAGCGGAAGATCGAACTTCCCTTCGTTATGGCGGTGATGGCCGATTTGTCGGGAGATTCTTCCGATGTCGCCAAGCCGGACGTCGGTGACCGGACCTTCCTCGATATCGACATGGACAATTTCGAACAGCGTATGGCGGCGATCGAACCAGGAACGAGTTTTCGCGTCGAGAACAAGCTTGGCGAAGCTGGCGAAAAGCTGTCGGTAAAGCTTAAATTCAAAAAAATGGAAGACTTTTCCCCTGCCTCGGTCGCGCGGCAAGTGCCCTCGCTCGCAAAATTGCTGGAAGCGCGGGAACAACTCGCCAATCTGATGCGCTATATGGATGGCAAGGCCGCTGCTGAAGATCAATTGAAAAAATTATTGAAAGATCCGTCGCTGATGGCCGCGCTTGGAGAAAAACTCGCCAAAGCTCCACCTGAAGGCAATGCCGAATAATGATTTGAGGGGGCCATGCAATGCCGACTGAAGCCAACCCGACAGCTCGGGACGCACAGGGTGAGACGCGCGAAATCGATGATTTTTCATCGCTTTTGAAACAAAGTTTTCGGCCAAGGACCGAGCGCGCGGCCACTGAAGTCGAGAATGCCGTCGCCACGCTGGTCAAACAGGCGCTGGCCGACGAATCGGTCGTCAAGGACGACGTGCTCGATACGATCGAGAGCATGATCGCCAAACTGGACGCGAAGCTGACGGAGCAGGTCAACGAGATCATCCACGCGCCGGAATTTCAGAAAATCGAAAGCGCCTGGCGCGGGCTGAACTATCTGGTCTTCAATTCCGAGACGGACGCCCAGCTCAAGATCAAGGTGATGAATGTCTCGAAGTCCGAGATCTATAAGAATCTCCGGCTTTATCCGGGCGCCCGCTGGGACCAGAGTCCGCTGTTCAAGCGGATTTACGAGTCCGAATTCGGGCAGCTCGGCGGGCATCCCTATGGCGCCATCGTATGCGACTATTATTTCAGCCATCAGCCCGCCGACGTGCAACTGATGCGCGACCTGTCCAAAATCGCCTCGGCGGCGCACGCGCCGCTGTTCGCGGCGGCGGACCCGATCCTGATGGGCATGGACAGCTGGAACGAGCTGATGAATCCGCGCGATTTGTCGAAACTGTTCGACACGCCGGATTATGCGGCCTGGAAAGGCGTGCGCGATCAGGCGGACTCTCGCTATCTTGGACTGTGCATGCCGCGCGTGCTGGCGCGCGTGCCTTACGGCGCCAAATCCGAGCCGGTCGAAGCTTTCGCCTTCGAGGAAGACACCGACGGCCACAAAGGCGAAAAATATGCGTGGATGAATGCCGCCTATTCGATGGCGGTCAATGTCAATCGCGCCTTCAAGGAATATGGCTGGTGTACGCGGATCCGTGGAGTCCAGTCGGGCGGTGAAGTAATCAATTTGCCGACCCATACCTTTCCGACCGACGACGGCGGCGTCGACCTGAAATGTCCGACGGAAATCGCCATCAGCGATCGCCGGGAACATGAACTGGCGAAGTCGGGACTGATCCCGATCATTCACCGCAAGAATACCGACAAGGCGGCGTTCATTGGCGCGCAGTCGGTCTACAAGCCGAAAGTCTACGAGGGCAAGAACGGCGTCGAGGCGACCGCCTCGGACAATCTTTCGGCCCGTATTCCCTATATGTTTGCGGTATCGCGTTTCGCTCATTACCTGAAATGCATGGTGCGCGACAAGGTCGGCGCGACGAAGGAAAAGGAAGGGTTGCGGATCTGGCTGCAGGAATGGATCATGCAATATGTCGATGGCGATCCGCTGCACTCCAGCGAGAGCACCAAGGCCAAATTGCCGCTGGCCGACGCGCGCGTCGAGGTGTTCGAAGACGAGACCAACCCCGGCTATTACAGCGCCCGATTCTACTTGCGGCCGCATTATCAGCTGGAAGCGATGGATATCGGGCTCAGCCTGGTTTCGCGGCTGCCCGGCGCGAAAATCTGAAATCGACGTTTCGCCGCCAGAGACATGAAGACATTGGGAGAGCGCCATGGCTGTTGACATCTTTATCAAAATCGATGGAATCGAAGGCGAGTCGCACGACGACAAGCACAAGAATGAAATCGACGTTCAGAGTTTCAGTTTTGGCTTGTCCCAGACTGGATCCTATAGTGCGGGTGGCGGCGGCGGCGTCGGAAAGGCCAGTTTTCAGGACGTCCACTTCACCAAACATTCGGACAAATCCTCGCCCAAGCTGTTTCTGGCGTCGGCGAGCGGCGAACATATCAAGAAGGCGGAAGTCACCTTTCGCAAGGCGGGCAAGGAGCAGCAGGAATATTTCAAGATCACGCTCAGCGATGTTCTTGTTTCCTCTTACCAGGTGTCCGATTCCCAGGGCGGAACGACGCTGCCGAGCGAGTCGGTCTCGCTCAATTTCGCCAAGATCGAATTCGACTATAAAGAGCAGAAGGCGGACGGCACCCTCGGCGGTTCGGTCAAGACCGGATGGGACGTCAAGGCAAACAAGAAGGTCTGAGGCGGGTTGCGGCGAACGGAAGGTGGACCGGCCATCCGCGCCGTTTCGATGTCTTGAGGTCCATGAAGTTCCGACAGGCGGTCGTCAACTTGGCCTGGATATCCGCTCCCGTCCTGGAGGCGACTGCAGTTTCAGCAAACAGGCTTGGGTTTCAAAATGTCGAACGCCGAGCGAAAGAACCGGCTGAGTCCGCCTCTGATGTTCGCTTTTCGAAGCGCGCACGAACAAAAGGATGCAAAACACGCTCTGGATTTACGCGACCAGGGCGGCGAGCGTGTGATCGCTTCGCGGCGCATTGCCGTACGCTTCGCCATTACCGAAATGGTGCTGCGCCGGGAAGTCAAACACGATCTCGAACAGCTGATGAACGCCATTGCCCTTGAATCGACGCAGGATCTCGGGCCTTTCCCCGCAGTCAAAGAGTCGATTTTGAACTATGGAATTCCCGACATGGCGCATCGCACCATCGACGAAGCCGGCGTCGCGGAAGTCACGCGCGAAATTGAATTCGCCCTGGCTCGTTATGAACCGCGCCTATTGCGAAACACCATCAAGGTTCATCGTGACGACAATGCCGATAAAACGGCGTTGAAACTGCGTTTCAGCGTTCAGGGCGATCTCATTTGCAACCCGATCAACGTGCCGGTCGAATTTGTCGCCGATGTCGAATATGACAGCGGCAAAATCACGCTCAGCCGGCTCTGACGCGATGGATCGCGAGTTTCTGGATCATTATAATCGCGAATTGCAATTGCTAAACGAGCACGCCAGGGAATTTGCCGAAGAATACCCCGGTATCGCCGAACGTCTCGGCGGACTTCTCGCGGAACGCACCGACCCGATGATAGCGGGACTGCTTGAAGGAGCGGCGTTTCTCGCCGCGCGCGTGCAACTGAAACTGAAGCACGAATTTCCAGAGTTCAGCAATAATCTGATCGAGCAGCTGGTTCCGCATTATCTCGCGCCGACGCCCTCCTGCGTGCTCATGCGCGTCGCGCCGCCTTTCGGCGATCCGACCCTGCGCAATGGACAGAAGATTCCGCGAAATTCCTATCTCGAGGCGAGCTACAAGGAGCTCGATCGTCAGATCGCCTGCCGGTTCCGGCTCACGGCGGAAATAGAGGTCTGGCCCTTCGATCTTCTTGCGGCGCAATATTTCCCGACGCCCAGTCCGCTCCAGGCGCTGGGTCTTTCCACCGGCCCCAATGTGCTCGCGGGACTGCGCCTGACCCTTGTTCACCGCACGGCGGCCAGGGAAGAGGCGCGCGAGACCGAAAGCGCGACGAAACCGGAGCATCAATTCGTCGGATGCAAGACCGAGGATCTCACTTTCCATCTGGTCGGTCCCGAAGCCGACGCCGTGGCGCTTTATGAACAAATCTTCGCCAATCGCGTCGGCGTGCATTTTCGCTACCTCGATACGTTCGGCGACCCGGTGATCGTTCCGGCCTTGCCGGAATGTGTCTCGCAGATCGGCTTCGACCGAGACGACCCATTGTTCCCGAATGACAACAGAATTTTTACGGGCTTCGATCTGTTGCGCGAGTATTTCGTATTTCCCCGAAAGTTCCTGGGATTCCGGCTGTCCGGTCTGCAAAAGCTGTTCGCCCGAATCCCTGCGCAAACGGTCGATATTCTCATCACCTTTGACGAGATCAACACGCGTCTGGCGGCGTCCGCCGACGTCAGCATGTTTGCGCTTTACGCCGCGCCGGCGATCAACCTGTTTGAAAAGACGCTCGACCGCATTCCGGTCAATCGAAGCCAGCATGAATACCATATCGTGCCGGACCGCAGCCGCACTCTCGACTACGAGCCGCACCGGCTCCTTGACGTCTTCGCGCATTATCGAGGCGAGCGGGACAAGCTCAAAGTCTATCCGCTTTATTCCGCCACGCAGGAAAGCTTCGGCCAGCCGGACCTCCACTTCACGCTGAGGCGTCTGCCGCGCCGACGATCGCAGCAGGAGCGCCGGTACGGCGCGGCGTCCAATTACACCGGAACGGACATGTTCGTCACGCTCGTCGAACCGGCGGGCTTGGAGGACGATCGCTCCGTCGCGGAACTGAGCCTGAGAGCACTTTGCTCCAATCGCCATCTCACCGAACATTTGCCGGTCGGCCAGGGCGGCGCGGATTTCCGACTGCTCGATCGCTCCGAACTGGCGCTGACCTGCGTCGCCGGGCCGACGCGGCCCCGCGAGCCGATCGTCGCGCAATTGCGCGGACGGGGCGAAACGGCGAGCGCCGGAGTCGTCACCTGGCGGCTGATCAACATGCTCAGCCTCAATCATCTCGGGCTCGTCGAACGCGGGGCCGGACGCAACGCCCATGCGCTGCGCGAATTGCTGGCGATGTTCGCCGACATCAGCGACAGCGCGACGGAACGCCGCATCCGAGGCGTCCAGAGCGTGGATTCGAAACCGATTGTGCGGCGGATGCGGCGCGCAGGCGGCGTGGGCGCCGCCCGGGGCCTCGAAATCATCGTGACCATCGACGAAAAGGCTTTCGAGGGAACCGGGGCCTTTCTGCTCGGGGCCGTGCTCGATCGTTTCTTCGGCGAATACGCCAGTCTCAATCATTTCACCCAAACGACCGTCCGCAGCCTCGATCGCGGCGAAATCGCGCGCTGGCCGGTTCGGGCGGGCTTGAGGAGGCTCGCATGACCTCGATTAGCGAGCTGGAAGAGGCGCCCTGGCGTTTCGATTTTTTCGATTCATTGCGGCGCATCGAGCGCCGGCCGGACGGCGCCGGGGCCGACGGGACTTCGATGGCCAAGCCGCGCATCGGCGACGCAAGCTCGCGCCGCGAAGAACTGGTTCTGCTCGGCCAGGATCCCTATTTCAACTTCCCGGCCTCCAATTTGAGCAAGCTCTCGAAGCGCCCCGACGGCCGGATCGAGATTCTGGTCAAGTTTCTGGGTCTGCTCGGCCCCCAGGGCGCGTTGCCGCTGGCGACGACCGAGGAGGCCCATTATTGGCTTTTGGCGCGCGACGACGCCTTCCCGCGCTTTCTGGACATAATCAACCACCGGTTTCTTCAGCTTTTCTTCCGGGCATGGGCGGATTCGCGACCTGCGGCCCAGCATGACCGGCCAGCGGAGGACCGCTTCCACGCCTATATAGGTTCGGCGGTCGGCATAGGATCGGCCCCCTTCCGCGATCTCGACAGCGTCCCCGACGGCGCCAAGCTCGGCTACGCCGGCCTGCTTGGCGCCAAGGCCAAATCGGCCTCGCGGCTTCGCGGCGCTATTCGTGGCCTGTTCGGGGTCGAAGTCGAGGTCGAGGAATTCGTCGGTTCGCGGCTGCAATTGGCGAGCGACGATTGCACGCGGCTCGGCGCGAATCTTTCCGCGCTCGGAGTCGACACCATGCTCGGGCGCACGTTTTACAGCGTCGAGGACAAGATTCGCATTCGCATCTACGCGCCCGACCTCATCGCATACAAGCGCTTCCTGCCGGAAGGCGACCGCTGCGAACCTCTGGTCGATCTTGTTTTCTTCTATTTGGGCGAGGAATTGGACTGGGACGTCGAACTGGCGATCCCGGCGACGAAGATACAGAATATTTGCCTTGGCAAATCGGGAGAACTCGGCTGGACCTCCTGGTTGTCGCCCGATCTGTCGGCGACGGGATATCGCTGCGACGCGCTTTTCCATCCGGCGGAGCGCATGCGGCGCAAGCGCGAAGCTGATGTCGATTAATCCATAAGAATTTTGGCGGGGGGTCAGGATGACTGATATCAGTCTGGAAGCGGTGACCGGCAAGCTGAACCGAATCGGCTATGAAGCCTTCATTCAGGCGCTCAGGCACGCCAAGGGCGCCGGCAACCGCAACGTCGAACTGGCGCACTGGATTTTTCACATACTGCGCAACGACCGCAGCGACCTCGCTCTGACCTGCGACCATTTCAAGCTCGATCGGGCGCGGCTCGCCTCAGACGTCTCCCGCGTCGTCGAAGGTTTCAAGAAGAACGAAACCGAAATGCCCGGCGTCTCCAACACCATCGTCGATCTGCTCGACAGGGGCTGGCATTACGCGACCCTGTTCTTCGGCGAGACGCAAATCCGCACCGGCCATATCCTGTCCGGCGGTCTCAAATCGACCGAACTGCGCCGCGCCTTCATCGCCCTCTCGCCGGAGTTTTCCAAGATCGCCGTCGATCAGCTGGCCAATGAATATGCGAAAATCTGGGCGGATTCGGAAGAAGAGAACCTTCGCCCGATGGATGGCTCGGGACTGCGGGCGGAGGGGACGCCGGGCGCGGCGGCGGCGGCCGGCCCGCGCGGGCAAACCGCGCTGGATCGCTATTCGCAGGACCTGACGGCGAAGGCGGCCGCCGGCGAAATGGACCCGGTGCTTGGCCGCGACGAGGAGATTCGCCTGCTGATCGACGTGCTGATGCGCCGCCGCCAGAACAACCCGATCCTTACCGGCGAAGCCGGCGTCGGCAAGACGGCGGTGGTCGAGGGTTTCGCCCAGCGGATCGCCGCCAATGACGTGCCGCCGGCGCTACGCGGCGTGCGCCTGTGCGTGCTCGATGTCGGCCTGATGCAGGCGGGCGCCTCGATGAAGGGCGAGTTCGAGCAAAGGCTGCGCTCCGTCATCGACGAAGTGCAGAGTTCGCCGCAACCGATCATCCTGTTCATCGACGAGGCGCATACGCTGATCGGCGCCGGTGGCCAGGCCGGCACGGGCGACGCCGCCAATCTGCTGAAACCGGCGCTGGCGCGCGGCACGCTGAGGACCATCGCCGCCACGACCTGGGCGGAATACCGGCAATATATCGAAAAAGACCCGGCCTTGACCCGGCGCTTCCAGCCGATTCTGGTGGACGAACCCGATATCGCCCGCTGCTGCCAGATGCTGCGCGGCATTCTGGCGCCGATGGAAAAGCACCACAAGGTGCGCATCTCCGATGCGGCGATTGTCGCGGCGGTCAACCTGTCCAGCCGCTATATTCCGGCGCGGCAATTGCCCGACAAGGCGGTGAGTCTGCTCGACACCGCCTGCGCGCGCGTCGCCATCAGCCAGAGCGCCACCCCGGCGGCCATAGCCGACGCCCGCGCCGAAATTTCGGCGCTGGAGCAGGAGAAAGCCGCTCTTGTCTCCGACCGCGATCTCGGCGCTCCCAACGAGACGCGAATCGCCGAAATCGACGAACAGGCCAAGGCGGCCGGCGAAAAGCTGGCGGCGTTCGAGGCGGCGTGGGAATCCGAACAGAAGATCGTCGAGGAAATCCGCTCGTTGCGGGAAATTCTCGCGGCGCCCGATGAAGGCGCCGTTAGGACAAGCGCCGATAAGGAAGCGACCCGCGTGTCGTTGAACGAAAAATTCACGGCGCTCGACGGCATCGACGCCGAAAAGAGAATGATTTACGCCCATGTCGACGAACAGACGGTCGCCTCGGTGGTTTCCGACTGGACCGGCATTCCCGTCGGCAAGATGGTAAAGGACGAGATCGAAAACGTCCTGCGCCTGCCGGAAATCCTCAATCGCCGTGTGATCGGGCAAAGCCATGGCCTCGCGATGATCGCCAAGCGGATCGAGACCAACCGCGCCAAGCTCGACAACCCGAACAAGCCGATCGGCGTATTCATGCTCTGCGGCCCCTCGGGCGTCGGCAAGACCGAGACCGGCCTCGCGCTGGCAGAAGCACTTTACGGCGGCGAGACCAATATCATCACCATCAACATGTCGGAATTCCAGGAGGCGCATACGGTCGCGACATTGAAGGGCGCGCCTCCGGGCTATGTCGGCTATGGCGAGGGCGGCCGCCTGACCGAGGCGGTGCGGCGCAAGCCTTACAGCGTCATCCTGCTCGACGAGGTCGAGAAGGCGCATCCCGACGTGCACGAGATTTTCTTCCAGGTGTTCGACAAGGGCGTGATGGAAGACGGCACCGGACGACGGATCGATTTCAAGAATACCTTGATCATCCTGACCTCGAACGTCGGCACGGACCTGATCATGGAAATGGCGCGGGACCCGGACACTCTGGCCAATCCCGAAGCGCTCGCCGCCGCGCTGCGGCCCGAGCTTTTAAAGGTGTTTCCGGCGGCGCTGCTCGGGCGCATCGTCACCATCCCCTATTTCCCGCTGTCGCCGGAGATGCTGTCGGGCATCGTGCGCCTGCAACTCGACCGCATCGGCAAGCGAATCCGCGACAACCACAAGGCCGATTTTTCCTATGACGACGCCGTGGTCGCTCACATCGTCGCGCAATGCAACGACCCGGATTCCGGCGGCCGCGTCATCGACAACATCGTCACCAATACGCTGCTGCCGGCGCTCTCGCGTGAATTCCTGAAACGCTCGCTGGCCAAGGAGGAATTGACGCAGGCGCGGGTCAGGATTGAAAATGACGCCTATTCCTATTCCTGGGGAGGCTCCGAGGCGCCAACCGGAACGCCGCAAGGCGCGCCGGAATCGGGCGCCGAAGGACCGCAATGAAGCGACAGGCCGGTGATCTGTGACGAAGCCATGACAGCGGCGCTTGCTCTCAATGCCCGGGTTCGAATGACCGGCTTCGTCACCAAGGCGCTGTTCCTGCGCGGCAGGACGACGAACGAACTGGAAGCCAGCCTGGGCTACGCCAAGGGCCGGCTCGATGGGGGTTACTGGCTGCTGTTTCTCGAACAAACGCCCACGCCAGCGGATTTCGAATTCATGGGCTATTCGCAAATGTCCGGAGGTGTGCCTCTGGGCCATCTGAACTCGTCCGGCGGCCTGACGGCCGAGCAATCCCTGCGCGCCGGAGGGTTCGATATGACGCGCCTGAAACAGAAGATCATCCGCGAGGTATTCCGAATTTCCGGTCCGGAACGTCTCGCCAAAGTCATTCCGCTCGATCCGGCGCAGGGGCCAACGCCCTATCCGCCGGGTGGCGGCATCCCGCAATGGCGCATCGTGGAACCGGGCCTGCTATTCTGGGTTGCAGAACAGGTTGCGCCGGGAAGCGCTTATTTTGGCAGGTATGTTTGACGCCAGGAAAAATCATTGGAGAGCGCCATGACCGTCAATCGTTTCGAACAGGTCGATGAGCTGCAGGACGACGCCCTGAACCTGTCTTTGGCGCAATCGCCGGAAGGTCAGACCGGCCGCGTCCGGGTCCCTCACTCCGCCGTAGAGGGAAGACTGCCCGGCGGCGTCGATAGCGGCGACGTTCCCGCGCGAGATGCTTTTCGCGGCGCGGTCAAACTGGCCAACGACCTCAAGCTGGCGATCGTGGTGATCGATCCCGACAATGTCTGGCAAAAGGAATGGGGCGAATTGTTTCGGGCCTAGCTGATGGAAGGGACTGGTTCTGCATGGCCAACGCCACCCCCAGGACAATTTCCGATGAAGACCGGCAAGATGTGGACGACGTCCGACGCTGCTTGAACAAGGCGCAAGCTCACCGCATCAACAACCTGTTTCCCGCCACTTCCCTCAGCGCGTCCGGCATCATCCGGCGCGCCTCCTCGATCGTCTTGCCCGCCTGCGCTAACAGGAACTGCGCCAGATCCTCATGTGTGTGCGTCCCGTCCAACTGTTGCAAAAACACGTTCCAGAACGGGTCTTCCATCCGCACCGGCTTGTGGTTGAGGGCTGCGAGCACTGCTTCGCCGCGTCGCGCCTGGGCCCGCGCCAGCGGACTGGCCAGCGGTTTTTCTGCCGGCGTCAGCGTGAAGATCGGCGGTTGCGTCGAGAGCGTCACCGCACTGTTGACGTAAAGGCGCAACAGCGCTTCGACCGCTTCGGGAAACGCCGCGTAATCGTCGAGCTGCACAGCCGGTTCCCGGGTTAACCCGTCGAGCAGACCGCCGAGTTTTTCGTCGTCGGTCTCGAACTCGACGCCGCTTTTCTCGCGGAATGCAAAGGCCTTTTTGCCAGGGCCGGGCGCCGCCGTCAGATCGGCGGAAGCGTAAAGCCCGACCACCCGGTCTGGCGTCGCGATGCGCTCGATTTTCTCAGCCTTTCGGCAGAACAAGGACCAGCGAAACGGCCGCATGTCGGTGAAATCAAGCAATTGTTCGAATTTCACCCAGTCGCCGCCCGTCTGCTTTCGCGCCGCGTCGAAGCGGACCGAAGGAAACAACCCGTCGTTAAGTACGGAAGGATGGGCGTCGGCGAGATATTCGAGCCCCTGCGCCCGTGCGGCAGCGCAAACATCGGTAAGGAATTGCGGCTCCCAGACCTCGCCCATTTCATCGTGAAACAGCACTTCGATCGGCCGCTCCAGATTGTTTTCCGCGGCCTCAATCAAGGCTTTCTGGAAAGGCTTGTCGTCCGACCAACCCGACATCTGATATTCCAGAGCCGAGCGCGCCGCCGCCATGCGCTCCTGCGGATCGGCAATGTCGCGCAGCGCATAGCGCAGATAATCCCGGATCGTTTCGCGGACGCGGCAGCCGGGAAAGACATTATAACTGATGAAGGCCAGACCATTGGCCGACAGCTTTTTCCCGATCATCGCCAGCAAGGCGGCGCGCACATCGGCGGCGACCCAGGAATAGACGCCGTGCGCGATGATGTAATCGAATTCGCCTTCGACGGCCTGTTCATCGCGGATGTCGGCCAGCCGCAATTTCAAATTGTCGAGGCGGGCTGAGCGGATCGTCTCGGCGCCGCGCGCTATCGCCGATTCGGCAATATCTATCCCTATAAATTCGGAATTGGGCGCCCCCACCGCCATGCTGGCGATATTGACGCCCTCGCTGCACGCGATTTCCAGCACGCGGCAGCGGGTGAAGGGCGCGCATTTTCGCCCCAACAACTGCGCCAATGCGCCTGTCCTTGCCGGATGGGTCCGGGTATTTGGCCAGTTCGGATAGCGGACGCGATCATAGATCGTCGGCATGTGCTTCCTCGCTAGAGCATATTCCCAACAAATTGGAGACTTTTTGGATAAGAATACGCAGTTAAATAGATGATTTGAGCATTCTAATGTTTTCTCGAAACATACGAATGCACGAGTTTCAGGCAGCAGCCGCAGCCATTTGGGTCTTGATTTGCGTGTAATCGCGGCTCACGATCACCCATCGCACTTGCCGTTTCCCATCGCCATCCACGGAGCTTCCTGAATCTTAAAACTTCTCGGACGGTTCGGCGATTCTTAAAAAAGGCGCGGCTTGTGGGATCGCGCCCGCTTTTTTCCTTCCAGCTTCAGCAGGGCGCGCAAGCAGCCCGGCAACTCAAAAAAAGAGAGCCCCGCGGCTCTCTTTTTCCTGGATTCCGGTTGGCGCGATTGGGCGTCAGAACTGCCAGCGCAGGCCTGCGTTGATCGCTTCGCCGCTCATCCTTTGGCCGAACCGCACGTCGCCGCGCACGAAGCCCGAGAGGCCGGGCAACGGCGAGGAGAAGGCGGAGCCTAGGCCAAACTGGCCGAAGGTGCCGATTCGGTTGGTCGAGACGGTGACATTGGTGCTGTCCGACCCGGTCGTCAGGTTGAGCGAACTGAAGCTGTTGCCGGCGAATTCGTGCCAGACCGACAAGGTGCTGTAGGGCGCCACGATGAGGTCGCTGGTCGCCTGGAAGGCCGTGCCGACGCGCAGGCCCGCGCGGCCGGTCGCGCTCTCGAAATTATTCCACTGGATCGCGTTGTTCCCGGTGGAGCCGGGGGCATTGACTGCAAGCGGATTGACCTGCGCGTTCGACCACAGGAAGGCCAGCGAAGGTTCCGCGTACCAGCCGGTTTCCCCGATATTGTAATGATATTGACCGTTGACGATGCCGCTCCAGCCATTGCCCCGGTCGGAATTGGAATTATTGGCGATCAGGCCCTGGGACGAATAGACGTTCATCATGTAAAGGTCGCGGCGGACCAGAACGTCGAAGGAGTAGACGCCGTTGGTCAAGGCGCCATAGAGGCCGTAGAACGGCGCTTCCAGCGTCATGCTGGTCGGACCGGAGGAACTGGAGCCGCTGACCGTGCCGCCATGCAAGCCAAGGTTGGCGTTCCAGTTGGTGTTGGCGATGTTGTAAAGGCCAAAGTCAAAGCCGCCATGGAAGCCGGAGATCGACGAATTGGTGGTGGCGCTGACCGATTGCGCGGCGGCGCCCAGCCCCTGGGATTGAACGACGCTGGCAGTCTTGGTGGTGAAGCCGGCGGCGCGGGTTCGCACCCAGGCGCCCATAGAGAACGTATCGGGTTTGGGATCGTGCGGACCGGTGATGAAGGCCGAAGCCGGTTCGGTGAAGACTTCGTTCAAGGTCGACAGCATGCCGCTGACCGAGCCCATCAGATTGCCGACGGCCGAGGCGTTGACGACAACGCGCTGAACATAATTGCCGGGCGTGGCCTGACCCAGCCATTCCTGCAGGATGCCGGAGGGGGCCGCGATCAGCTGCGCCCCAGGAATGGCGAAGGGGCTGGGCGAGGTCGTCGCAAAGGCGTTGGCGACGGTGAAAGTTCCTCCGGCGCCGCCGGTCACGACCGGCGTATCCGCGTGGTAGGCGACCGTCGTGTTGTTGGTGTTGATGAAAAGGGTCGTCGCGCCCGACACGGGCCCGCCCTGGATGATCAACTGGCTCGACGACCGGGCGTTCAACAGCGAACTGATATAGATCGATCCGCCGCCGGCATAGCCGTTTTGCACCACCAATTTGTTGTTGGACGAGGCGTTAGGGAGACTGATCGCGCCCTGATTGGCCAGCGAACCGACGGTGAGCGCCCCGATCTGTCCGGGGGCGACCACGTTCAGACTGGCGCCCGCCGCATTATTGACGGCGCCGCTGATCGTCCCGGTTCCATTCAATATTCCGGAATTGGCGATATTGCCGTTCCATATATTGCTGGAGTTGATCGTTCCGGTGCTAGAGGCGACATTGCCGTTCCAAATTCCGGTTGTTGTATTGGTGATCGTCCCGGTGTTGGTCGCGACATTGGCGTTATAGGTGCCGCTGTTGGTGACCGTTCCGGCATTGTTGAGGGCGTCGTTGACCGTGCCGCCGAGGGCTACCGTGATCGTGCCGGTCACATTATTGGTGACGCCGGCAAGAGCCGAGAGGGTCGCGCCATTGGCGACGTTGATCGCGCCGTTGTTGGTGATCGCGCCCGGACCCGCCGCCGTGTTGGTGTAGGTTCCGGCGTTGACGTTCAGATTGGCGCCCAGCGCGTTGGTGAATACGCCGTTGCCGTTGAAGTTTCCGGTGACGTTGAAATTGCCGGCGTTGTTGTTGATCGCGCCGTTGAGGGTCCCCTGGGCGTTGAATGTGCCGGTATTGGTCAGGCCGCTGTTGAGGACGCCGGTCGGGTTGTTGAAGAACGTCGCGCCGTTGGTCACCGTCACCGCTCCGGTGATCGCGCCGGAGTTCGACAGCGTGCCGGCGTTGATGGACGCCGTGTCGATCGTCCCGCCGGCAAAATTAGTCGCCAAGCCGCCGGCGTTGGTCAGGCCGCCGACGACGACGCCAGTCGCGTTATTGTTGAACGTCCCGCTGTTGAGCACGCCGGCGTTCAATTGATTATTGTTGTTCGCCGAGCCGGAATTGGTCAGCAGCCCGCCGACCGTGCCGGTCGAATTGTTGAAAAATGCCCCGGCGTTGGTCACAGCTCCGGTGATTGCGCCGCTGTTCGACAGCGTCCCGCCGTTGACGGTCGCGGTGAGGATCGTGCCGCCGGCAAAGTTGGTGGACAGGCCGCCTGCGTTGTTGATCAGGCCGACGCCGACGACGACGCCGCCCGCGTTATTGTTGAACGTCCCGCTGTTGACCACGCCGCCAATCAACAAATTCGAATTGTTGGCCGTTCCGGCATTGGTCAGCAGGCCGCCGACCACACCGGCGGCGTTGTTGAAGAACGCCGCGAAATTGATCACCGCCCCGGTGATCGCGCCGGAGTTCGACAGCGTTCCGCCGTCGACCGTCGCGGCATCGATCGAGGCGCCGGCAAAATTGGTCGAGACGCCGCCCGGGAGATTGTCCAGGCCGCCGAGAACGACGCCGCCGGCGTTGTTGTTGAACGTCCCGCTGTTGAGCACGCCGCCGTTCAACTGATTGGAGTTGTTCGCCGTACCCGAATTGGACAGCAGGCCGCCGACCGTGCCGGTTCCGTTGTTGAAGAACGTCCCGGCGTTGGTCACCCCCCCGGTGATCGCGCCGGAGTTCGACAACGATCCGGCGTTGACCGTCGCCGTGTCAATCGTACCGCCGGCAAAATTGGTCGAGGCGCCGCCGAAGAGATTGGTCAGGCCGCCGACGACGACGCCGGCCGCGTTGTTGTTGAATGTCCCCGAGTTGTCGACGCCGCCGTTCAGTTGATTGGAGTTGTTGGTCGTACCGGAATTGTTCAGATGGCCGTTGACTATGCCGGTTGCATTGTTGAAGAACGCGGCGACGTTGGTCACCGTCCCGGTGATCAGACCGGAGTTCGAAAGCGATCCGGCGTTGACCGTCGCGTTGTCGATCGTGCCGCCGAAATTATTGGTCGAGGCGCCGCCGGCGTTATTGGTCAGGCCACCGACGACCGTGGCGCCACTGTTGTTATTGAACGTGCCGCTGTTGCTGACGCCCGCGTCCAGCGCCGCATTATTGTTCGCTAAACCCGAGTTGGTCAGGAGGCCGCCAACCGTGCCGGAGGCGTTGTTGAAAAACGTTCCGCCCGCATTATTGGTCACCGGGCCGGTGATCGCGCCGCCGCTGTTCACGAGCGTTCCGCCGTTGACCGTCGCCGTGTCGATCGTGGCGCCCGCATAATTATAGGTTACGCCGCCGGCGTTGTTGATCACGCCGCCCGTGACGGCGCCGCCCGCATTATTGTTGAAGGTTGCGGCATTCGTCACGCCGGCGGAAACCGTCCCCGAATTGGTGAAGGTTCCGGTCGTGTTGACGATGGAACCGGTCCAGGTCGCCTGGTTGTCGATCGTCCCTCCGGCGTTGTTGCCGGTTCCGGTCCAGGTTCCCTGGTTGGTAATCAACCCGCCAGCAACATTGGCGCCGGCGTTGACATTGCCAACCCAGTT
This sequence comes from uncultured Rhodoblastus sp., assembly GCF_903903185.1. GTDB lineage: Bacteria > Pseudomonadota > Alphaproteobacteria > Rhizobiales > Beijerinckiaceae > Rhodoblastus. The sequence goes on along the minus strand of NZ_CAIUXT010000230.1, from coordinate 4,327 downwards.
CGCGCCGACGGAATTGGTGATGGTTCCAGTATTCGACGCGATATTGGCGTTATAGATGGAGTTATTGACGACGATTCCCGAATTGTTCAGGTCGTCGGCCGTCACGCCATTGTTGATCAGCGTAGCGCCAGCGTTAATCGTCACCGCGCCAAACGAGTTCGACCCGTAGAAAAGAGTGGTTCCTCCTGTCACCGTGACATTGGTTCCGCTGACGTTGCCGATTGCGCCGGCGAACGAGGTGATGCCCAGGGCGCTGATCAAGACTCCGTCATGGATCGTGCCGCCGCCCGAGACCGTCACGCCGCCATCCTGGGTCTGCGTCGTGCCGCCCAGGTTCAGCGTGCCGCCCGTGACCGCCAAAACGCCCGTCGTCGCGCCCAGCGTTCCGGCGCCCGAGAGGGTCAGGAAGCCTGACGCGACGGTCGTTCCGCCCGAATAGGAGTTGGCGCCGGCAAAAGTGGTCGTCCCGGCGCCCGTGAAGGTCAGGCCGCCCAAACCCGTGATGCTGGCTTGCGAAGTGAATCCCAGCGTGGCGCCAGAACTCGTGTTGGCGACCGTATTCGAATTCAACTGGAGGGTGACGGGGGCGCTAAAGCCAAAATCCGCAACCCCGGCGTTGGTCTGCACATTGATCTGAGCCGATCCTGCCGCCACCTGCATGATCAGCGTGCCGCCGCCAAAGGTGTAGCCGCCAACGTTCTGCGGGCCGGTAAGGTTCAGTGTGCCGATCGTGTAGGGACCGCCCGAGAGACTGACGGGGTAGATGGTGGAAGCGAAAGGATTGCCGAACGTGGCGGTCGCGCCAACCGCATTGGGAACGGTCGCCGGAGAGTTCCAGTTGCCGGCGGTTCCCCAGGCTCCCGGGCCGCCATTCCAGGTCTGCGCCGAGGCCGGCGACGGGATTGACTGGGCGGCGAGCGCCAGTGCGAAGATCGACACGCTCGACAGATAGAAGCGGCGTTTTGCGGCTTCCGGACGCGAAGACGCGCGGCGCGCGTCCGGCGCCGAACTGAGTTTGGAAAATTGAAACATGAAGCCCCCGGCAAACGCAATTCGGATTGCCCTCAGTCCTATCGGAACAAGGAAAGAGTGCAAGCCCGGCAAAGGCCCCCGCCTGCCGACCCTATGCCGCGCCGACCGCGCTTAATGGGCTAAGTCACTGAGTTAAAACGTATTTATGTCTAATCTTGCAGGAATTTCCATAACGCCGGTCAGAAAAAACTCAAACAATGTGGCCGAAAGAACACAAATATCGGACCGAGCTTTGGCTTCGGGCCAATGACGAAAAAGAAAGAAAAACAGGGAGATGGCGTCCCGGAAGGGATTCGAACCCCTGACCTACGGTTTAGGAAACCGTTGCTCTATCCTGCTGAGCTACCGGGACACGGTCCGGGCGGGCGTAGATTCGCGCCAGCCGCCCGGAGGCGCTTCTCCCCTACCACAAAAATTCCGGCTGAAAAACCTCCGGGCAAAAAAGCCATGGCGCGCCGCCGCGGCGGGTTTAATCTGGCGGCGTCATGAAAATGCGCTGTTTCATCCTCGTCGCCCTGGCGCTTTGTCTCGCCGTCCCGCCGCGCGCGGGTCGAGCGGCGGAGGTTCCGGCTTGCGATGCCGCCGCCCCGCACGAAAAAGCGCTCTTCGCCAGCGTCGATGAAAGGTTGGAAATTATTCTGGCCGATGGCCGCAGGGTCTATTTTCCGACGCTGGAGCCGCCGCGCGCGACCGCCATCGAGCCCGAGCGGCCAAAACATGTCGCCGAGGAACTGACCTCGCTGCTCGAGGGCAAAAGTCTCGACCTTATTGCGCTGGGAGTGCGGGATCGCTGGGGGCGGATTCCAGCCCGGCTGTTCGTCGAAGGCGAGGCCGAATCGGTCGAGGAAATCCTCGCCGTCTCGGGCCTCGTGATGGCGAGCGGCGCGTCGGCGAACGGCGAATCGGGCGCCTGCCGCAAGGCGCTGCTGGCGGCGGAAGCGGCGGCGCGCGGCGACCGTCTCGGGATCTGGGCCGATCCGGAGTTCGCCGTAATTTCGCCGGGAGACGGCGCAAATCTCGCCGCCCGCGCCGGGATTGTGACTTTGGTCGAGGGTCGCATCGCCAGCATCGGCCATACGGCGCCGCGTCTTTACCTCAATTTTGGCGCAGGAAGCGGCGGCTTTTCCCTGACCATCGCCCGGCGCCTTCTGCCCCTGTTCGATCGCGCCGGACTGGCCGAGAAAAACCTGCTTCATCAATCGATCCGCGTGCGCGGCGTGGTGGAAATTGGGGCTGCGCCGCAAATCGAATTGTTCCATCCCGATCAAATCGAGTTTATGGAAGACCGCAGATGACACGGGTTCGACGTGTGGTTCGGCCTTTGGCTCACGCTTGGAGCCGGCGTCGCGCGAAAGTCGGGCGCAATTTTCAAGGACATGCCTTTTCCGATCCGGGCGGCAAAGGTTTTCGACAGGGCGACGGGCGCGAATGGCGGCAGTAGGGGGTAAAGGGACGCGGGGGCGCCCGGCGGCGTGTACGTGGCAGGCCAAGACGCGACAGGATTTGGCGCGAGGGGCTGTTGCCGCCGCGCTGCTGCTGCTCGCCGGTTGCTCGACGCTGGAGCGCCAGGGCGGCGGGCCGGATGTTTCCATCCCGCCGGTCGCCCCTTCACCCCCCGAGGCCGCCCCGAAAACGCTGGCGGAGTCGCCCAATGAAGCCGAGCGCAAAAGACTGATCGCGCTTTATGGCGGCGAATATCGCTGGCCAAGGGCGGAGAACTATCTCAACGACGTGCTGGTCCGGTTGGCCAAAGCCAGCGAGACGCCCGGCCAGCCCTATCGCGTGACCATTCTCAATTCGGGCGTCGTCAACGCCTTCGCCTTGCCCTCCGGCGACCTGTTCGTCACGCGCGGATTGCTCGCCCTGGCCAATGACACATCGGAAGTCGCGGCGGTGATGGCGCATGAAATCGCCCATGTCACGGCGCGCCATGCGTTTTTGCGCGCCGAGCAGGAAAAGAAGGCGGCGGTGATCGCCCAGGCGGCGAGCGTGATCCAGAGCCGGCAGAAGGGGAAGGAGGTCGAGGCGAGTTCCGCCATGACCATCGCCGGCTTCTCGCGCCAACAGGAGCTGGACGCCGACCAGATCGGGATCGGCGTGACGGCGCGGGCCGGCTACGATCCCTTCGGCGGCTCGCGCTTCCTGAAATCTCTTGCCCGCTCCAGCGCTTTCCGCGCCTCGCTGATGGGCCAGAAGGGCGCCGAAAAACCGGATTTTCTCGCGAGCCATCCCTCGACGCCGGAGCGTATCGACGCCGCCTTGCAGGCGGCGCGGCAGATCGGAGGGCCGGGGCTGGGCGAGGCCGCGCGGGCGCCCTATCTGGCGGCGATCGGCGGCATGGCTTTCGGCGACGATCCCACCGAAGGCGCCATAAGGGGCCGCAAATTCATTCATCCGCGCCTCGGCTTCGCCTTCGAGGCGCCAGAGGGATTCGTTCTGGAAAATTCTTCGCAGGCCGTGCTCGGCGTGGCGGATGGCGGCGCCGAGGCCTTGCGGCTCGACAGCGTTCGCACGCCTCAAGGCAAGACGCTGGCCGAATATCTGAATTCGGGCTGGATCGACGGTTTGCTGGAATCGTCGATCCAATCTGCCGAAATCAACGGCATGCCTACTGTACTGGCCCATGCGCGCGCCGGCGAATGGAATTTTCGCGTCGCCGTCATCGCCTTCCATGAAGATTTCTACCGCATCATTTTTGCCGTTAAAGCGCTGACGCCGGAGGCGGACGAGCGTTTCATCCGGTCGATCCGCTCTTTCGCCCCGATGACGCCGGAAGAGGCGGCGCGGGCGCAGCCGCTGCATCTGCGCCTCGCCATCGCCGGGCCGATCGACAGCGCCGAGTCGCTGGCCGCGAAAATGACCGGCGTGGACCGCTCGCTCGACCAGTTTCTGCTGCTCAATGAGTTGGAAAGCCCGGCGCTGCGGCTGGGCGAAACCTACAAGCTGGTCACCAATTGACGCCTGTTTTCGGAAGGTCATGACCTAGTAACATTTTTTTCTTGTTTCATGGAAATACGAAAATGCTCAAGGCGTGAATGCGCCGCGAACGTGTCGTCAGCCGGGAGTCTTTCGGCATGGTTTCCTGCTTGTTGCAATGAATTCGTCGATCGGGACGGGTCGCGACCATCGACGCATTGCTGCGCGAAGTCACGACAAAAAAAGCGGCGGGTTTCCCCGCCGCCGATTGATGTTGGATTTAGGCTTCGATCAGTAGTTGTAGGCCTTTTCGCCATGTTCGGCGATGTCGAGACCTTCGCGCTCCTGATCGGGGGTCGGACGCAGGCCGACGATCAGA